>JAEYSE010000008.1 GCA_023435025.1 Bacillota bacterium | reverse complement strand
ATCCGCGGGATGCGCAGTGCCATGAACTTCCGGAACATCTGTCCAAGTCCCTGCGCTCTTCCATATTTCTGCTTGGCCCCATGGTTGGAAAGTTCGGCCGGGCGATTGCAACATTTCCGGGCGGCTGTGATATCGGATTAAGGCCCATAGACCTGCATATCGCGGCGCTGGGGGCGCTGGGCGTAGAGATTGAAGAGTCCTTCGGGACCATTCGCTGCATGGGCGGGAATTTAAGCGGCGCGCACATCCATTTGGATTATCCGAGCGTGGGCGCTACGGAAAACGCCATGATGGCCGCCGTATCCGCCCGGGGGGAAACCGTGATTCAGAACGCCGCGCGCGAGCCGGAGATTGTGGATCTGCAGAATTTCCTCTGTGCGCTTGGCTATACGGTAAAGGGCGCGGGAAGCTCGGCAATTCAGATACAGGGCGGCTGTAGCCCCAGGCCTGTGGAACATCGCATCATGGCGGATCGTATCGTCACCGGCACGTATTTGTGCGGCGCGGCCATTACCGGCGGGGACGTCTGCATGCACGGCATCGCGCCCGAGCATCTGGGCAGCGTCATCAGCAAACTCCGGGAGGCAGGCTGCGAGGTGCAATTCGGTGCGAACTATCTCAGGGTAATCGGCCCCAAACGCCCGCGCGAGTTAAAGCGCGTGGAAACGCTCCCTCATCCCGGCTTTCCCACTGACATGCAGGCGCAGATATTTGCGCTGTGCACGGTGGCGGACGGCACTTCCGTCATCGTGGAAAACGTATTCGAAAGCAGATTTAAGCATGCTTCGGAACTGACGCGTATGGGCGCAGAAAGCAGTGTGAACGGGCGGATCGCGGTGATACGCGGCGTAAAGCGGCTCACCGGAACGAATGTGGACGCAAGGGATCTGCGTGGCGGTGCGGCGCTGATATTGGCAGGGCTGCGCGCGGAAGGGGAAACAGTGGTACACGGCGTGGAGCACGTGGACCGCGGCTACGAAAATATAGAACGAGATCTTTCGGCGCTGGGCGCCCATATTCAGAGGCAGGAAGAAGCGCTTTGAGGAAGCTGAATGCAAAGCAAAGGAACTGGTAGAAATAGCTCCAAAATGGGGCCTAAAAATACGAGGGTATATGCGCCCACACATCGGCCGGGCACATCCCCGGCTGCCGGCGCGGGACAAGCCCCGGCATCACGGCAGAACGAAACTTCAGATAGAAGCGGGTTGCGGCAGCCCGCCCGGCAGGCCATGGGCAGGCAGGAAGCCTCGCGACAAACGCAGGAAAAGCGGCCCACCGGACTCGGTGACCCGCATGAAAAATACGCGCCTTCGCGCACTCAGGCTGAACTGGATAAGAGATACGCGCCTTCGCGTACTCAGGCTGAACTGGATAAGAGATACGCGCCTTCGCGCACTCAGGCTGAATTAGATAAGAGATACGCGCCTTCGCGCGTTCAAAAAGAAGCTGAGGGATATTCCCGCAATGAGTCTCATGTGCCGCGGCGGGATACGGCAAAGACGGAACAGCATGGCTTTGAAGTGAGGCAGACTGAGCAAAAAGTGTCCAGGGTAACGTCCGCCCGCCCGAAGGATTTGGGCCGAAAAAAAAGCGGACAAGCCGCAACAATCTCAAACCTCCATCGGCTGGAAAGCATCAGCGAGGCAGAAAAAGCCCGCGAACGTGAGCTGATGAAGCAAAAAAAGAAGGAAAAGAAGCAGCAGAAGCAGCCGATCAATCCTAAAAAGCTGATCGCCCTGGGCATAGCGGGGGTATCCGTTGCAGCGGTTTTGCTGCTAAGCTATTTTTTGTTCCTGCTGAAGGCTGTGCAAGTGGACGGCAACGAGCAGTATGCGGATGAAAGCATATTGGAACTATCCGGTCTTCGCAAGGGGACGCACCTGTTGTTGTGCGATACGGCCGAAGTCAGGAAAAATATTGAGAAGAACCCGTACCTTCAGGTCAATTCGGTTGCAAAAGAGCTGCCTGGCACCATACGCATTACGGTTACTGAGCGGCAGGAGGTAGCGGCGATACAAAGCCTGGAGTACGACGTCATCATAGATGATACCGGGCATGTGCTTTCCATTGGAAAGGGGAGCGACTTAAAAGAACTTTTGCTGGTCTCCGGCATGTCCAACATCGGGTTTGAGCTGAACGAGCAGATCGGCAAGGGAAGCGATTTGCAGACTCAGGCGCTGCTAACGCTAATCGAGGAGTTGCAAAAGCTCGATTTATTAAAGGACATCGCGCGGGCGGACCTTTCAAACCCGCTTAATGTCTGCCTGTACACGGTAGAAAATATCACCGTGATGCTTGGCCAACCGGACGGTCTTTCTGAAAAGCTTGCCTGGATGCGTGATGCGCTGCCCACTTTGCGCAAAAGCGGGGTTTCAGGCGGGACGCTGGACGTAAGCGCGCGGGGCGGGGCAATCTACGCTCCGGCAAAGGATATGCCTTTGCCGGAAGAAACGCCTTTGCCGGAAGAAACGCCTTTGCCCGAGGATACGCCTTTACCCGAGGATACGTCTCCGCCGGAAGCTACGCCCCCGCCGGAGGATACGCCCTAAAGGCATATGAAAAGCGACATTCCCTAACTTCAGGGAACAGGAAAGCGTAAAATAGGACGAAAAAATCGTGAAAAAAGACCCCCATATACCCTTTTGGGATGGATATATATGGGATACCATGGAACATTTTGTACTCCCGTTGCACAAAGCATACCAAATATGGTATATTATCTTTGTGTACGTACGGCCAACCAACAATACCAAATATACGGAGGAAACACCGTTGAAGCATGCAGTGGTGCTGGACATTGGCAGCTCGAAAGTTGTCGTGATGTGTGCGGGCCGTGCCGGGCAGGACGGTTTGGTGGTCTATGGCGCGGATGTAAGAAACTATTCCGGCTATCGTTTTGGCTTGTTTCATAATATTAAGGAGTTGCAGCGGGCGATAATGGAAAGCCTGCAGTCGACACAGCGCGAATGCGGGTTTAAGCTAAAGGAAGTTTCCATTTCCGTTCCAGCGCCGTTTTGCAAGCTGTACGTTGGAACAGGCACGCTTTCGTTCGATTCTGCACCAAAACGCATAACCGGCGCGGATATCGACATGCTAATCAATACATCGCTTCCCAAACAGCCGCCGGAGGGCTGCAGGCTGATACACAGCACGCCCTATTCCTATGTGCTGGATGGCGTGGCAAAAAGCGAATTGCCTGCCAACGCTTCGGCTTCGCGTGTTGAGGCGATGGTCTCGCATGTGTATGTATGCGAGAAGTTTTTAAAGCCGGTGCAGGAAGCCATTGAGCAGATGCACCTGCGCGCCGGAGTGTGTATCAGCGCACCGCTTGCGTCGGCGCTTATGCTGGTACCGGAAAAGGACAGACGCAAGCCTACGGTTCTTCTCGATGTTGGCTACACCCATACGGATGTAAGCGTGGTGCTCAACTCTGCCATCGTCGCGTCGGATACCATAGAGCTTGGCGGCATGCACTTTGCAAACGACATTGCGTATGCGCTCAATATCTCGCAGACTGCGGCGGAGCAGGTGAAGCGCAAATACATGTTCTCGCAGGATTATCAGGACAGCACGGAGCTGATCCGTACCGCCGAGGGCACAAAAAGTGTGGAGCGCGCCACCATCCAGTACATCATCGAGGAACGCGCGAAGGAGCTTTGCTTCTTGGCGGACGATACCATGCGGGAACTTGGCGTCGATATGGACAAGCAGCCTTCCATCTGCCTGACTGGCGGCGGGCTCGCCCTGATGCGTGGCAGCCGCGAATATCTGGAGGAGATGCTTGGTGCCGTTGTCCGTAAGGACATGCCATGGATGCCGCGCATGAATTCTCCCAACTATGCGAGCGTGTTCGGCACCATGGAATTTGTTCTGCATACCGCCGACGAGGACACCTATGCACAGTACGAAGGCGGCATGCTGCAGAGATTAAAAGAACTTTTTGTGAAATAGGGCGCGAAAGCATTTTTTGCGCACTGAAATGTTGTAAAATGATTTTGTTCTTTCAGAAAAACGAACAAACCTGGGCTCATTCAACCGGCCTTTAATAAAGGGGGAAGCGGAATGTTGGAAATGGATTTTGAAAGCGGCCAATTTGCACAGCTAAAGGTTGTGGGCGTGGGCGGTGCTGGTAACAATGCCGTCAACCGCATGATACAGTATGGCTTGCGTGGCGTGGAGTTTATCGCCGTAAATACGGACAAGCAGGCGCTGTATCTTTCGCGCGCCAACCAAAAAATACAGATCGGCGAAAAGCTGACAAAAGGCCTTGGTGCGGGTGCCGATCCTGAAATCGGGCGAAAGGCCGCAGAAGAAAGCCGCGATCAAATTACCGAAGCATTAAAGGGTGCGGATCTTGTATTTATTACCGCGGGCATGGGCGGTGGCACCGGTACGGGCGCAGCGCCTATAGTGGCGGAGTGCGCAAAGCAGATGGGTATATTGACGGTGGGCGTTGTCACTAAGCCCTTTAAGTTTGAAGGTAAGGTTCGCATGCGCAACGCCGAAACCGGCATCCAGATGCTTAAGCCCGCCGTGGATACGCTTATTACGATACCGAACGACAGGCTTCTGGACGTGGTGAAGACTTCAAGCCTTGTGGATGCGCTCAGGGTCGCGGACGATGTGCTGCGTCAGGGCATACAGGGTATCAGCGATCTGATCGCCGTTCCCAGCATGATCAACCTGGACTTTGCGGACGTACGCTCCATTATGAAGGAAAAAGGCATGGCGCACATGGGCATCGGCATGGCCTCGGGCGACAAACGCGCCGTAGAAGCCGCTCGCCAGGCGGTGGAAAGCCCGTTGCTGGAAACCACAATCAACGGCGCGAAGGGTGTGCTGATGAACATTACAGGCGGCACGGATCTTGGGCTGTTTGAAGTCAATGAAGCAGCGGAGCTTATCCAGGCCACCGCTGATCCGGACGCAAACATCATCTGGGGCGCGGGAATTGATGAGGAAATGGGCGACAGCCTCCGGATCACCGTCATCGCGACTGGATTTGAAACGGTATCCGATATAGAGCAGGCGGCACCGCCGCGCCAGCGCATCACTGTGCGCGATATGCGCAATGAGCCGCTTAGTTCTGTTGTCTCCAAAGAGCCGCAGGCTCCGTGGCAGCCGCCGCGCCAGCCCATAGTACCCACGCAGCGTCGGGTAGAAGAGCAGCAGGAGGAACCGCCCCGCACGTATGTCCCGCGTGACAAGCACAGCAACCTAGATGTGCCCAGCTTTTTAAGAAACCGGGACAACGATCAGGGCCGCTAAAGTTCTCTAAAAAAGGCCGGTTGTCCAGCAAATTTTATACATTTCCGGGGGAGAAGGCAAATGCCATCTCCCCTTTTTGTACCTTTAAAATTGCAATGACAACCCACGTATATCCAAAAACAGGAAAATGAAATTAGGTTCGTATGGCTACACTTCCTGCCGTATCATAGAAACGCCTCTTTTTGTGCATGCTAAAGGCAAAAGGAGGTGTACCTATGGCAAAAAAAAGACTATGGATCCTTGTGCTGATCCTGCTCTTCCTTTTGGGTGCGATCATTACAGGCATTTTCATTCTCTCGCGCTCCGAGGAGAACGTATACAGAAACGCACAGCTGGTACAGGGACCCAAGGCGGAAGAGGTGGAAGCATATCTTCGATTGGAGGAGACGCTCAAATGAGAAAGTATGCGGCGTTTCCGGTACCGGATATCCACGGGAATGCGGGGTCAATGGGCCCTGGTGAGCGAGAGCAGCGGTATCACCCATATGTGGAACCGGTCCGCCAGAGAGAACCCGGGCGCTCATAGACCGGATAAAAACAGGAGGAACTTTTTATCGTGAAGAACGACCAAAAAGCGCAAGCGTATCAGGCCATGGTAAAGGACCGCGCGCCAAAAAGCAAGACCTTTACCATGTGCCTGAAAGCATTTATAGTTGGCGGCATTATTTGCTGCATTGGCCAGCTCATCCATGACACGGGGGAGCGTTGGTTCCAGCTAAATGAGGAGGACGTAGCTATTTATACCGCCATTGTGTTGGTGTTTTTGGGCTCATTCTTAACGGGCCTGGGTGTATACGATAAAATTGGCGGTTTTGCGGGCGCGGGCTCCGTGGTGCCCATTACGGGTTTTGCAAACTCCATTGTCGCCCCGGCAATGGAACACAAAACAGAAGGCTTCATCATGGGCGTGGGCGCAAAGCTCTTTAGCCTGGCGGGCCCGGTACTGGTATACGGCATTTCAAGCTCGATACTGGTCGGTCTGCTTTCTTTGCTATTTTAGTAAGTGCTTATTCAATCATTTCATAACCGGAGGAACGAATGACAGCGTCAAAAAGACGTGGGGAACATACTGTGGTGTTTGAAAAGCAGCCCAGGGTTTTAAGCACCGCCAACATTGTGGGGGACGTGGAAGGGAAAGGGCCGCTTGGGTCCGCATTCGATATGGTGTTGACCGACGATACCTGGGGGGAGAGCAGCTGGGAAAAGGCGGAATGCAAAATGTTTGAGCAGGCCGTCCGCTTGGCGCTGACCAAGGTGAATTGGGACACAAAGAAGCTTAATTGCCTGCTGGGCGGTGATTTGTTGAACCAGATCATTACCGCCAACTACGCGGCCCGGCAGCTGGGCATTCCCTTTTTGGGGTTGTATGGCGCATGTTCCACAATGGCGGAATCGATGCTGGTAGGCAGCATGCTGATCGACGGCGGCTTTGCGGATCATGTTGCATGCGCCGCCTCCAGCCATTTTTCGACGGCGGAACGGCAGTACCGTTATCCTCTTGAAATGGGTACCACCAGCCCGCCCACTGCCCAGCGGACCGTAACAGGTGCGGGCTCTGTGATATTGAGCGCGGAGGCCATATTGGAAGCGCAAAAGGGGCCTGCTGTATTTCGCAATATACACGTTGAAAGCGGAACCATCGGCATGGTGATCGATATGGGCATTACAGACGCCGCCAACATGGGTGCTGCCATGGCGCCGGCGGCTTGTTCTACCATCCTGACGCATCTTGCGGATATGGGGCGCCCTGCAACATATTACGACGCCATCGTTACCGGGGACTTGGGCAGCTTCGGTTTGGAAATGTTGCATGAACTGTGCATGGATGAGGGCGTGGATATCGCAGGCAGGCACCTGGACTGTGGAAACCTTGTTTTTGATGCGCAGCAGCAGAACGTGAACTGCGGGGGGAGCGGCTGCGGCTGCTCGGCTGTGGTGTTAAGCGCGCATCTGCTACATCTTTTGGAGAAAGGCACATGGAAGCGGATGCTGTTCCTGGCGACGGGCGCGCTGATGAGCCCCGATGCCTCCATGCAGGGGGAAAGCATCCCCGGTATTGCGCATGCCGTCGTATTGGAGAGGGACTGATCATGTTTTTTGATTATTTGATGGTATTTGTAATTGGCGGGGCAATCTGCGTCGTCGGGCAGCTGCTCATCAGCCTGACCCGTATGACGCCCGCGCGCATATTAGTCCTGTTCGTGACAGCCGGCGTATTCTTGACAGCCATAGGCATTTATCAACCGCTGGTGGATCTCGCGGGGGCGGGGGCCACAGTGCCGCTGACCGGATTTGGGTACGCCCTTTGCAAGGGCGCGATCAAAGGAGCGCAGGAAAGCGGCGTGTTGGGTGCGTTTACTGGCGGTATGACGGCCACCGCAGGTGGCGTTGCGGCGGCAATTCTATTTGGATACATTTTTGCGGTGCTCTTTAAGCCGAAGACGAAAAAATAGGGAATTGAAACAGAATGCGGGGCTGTCAATATACATGTTCCATGTATATTGCAAAGAAACCCCGGCGTTCTATCGATACCATGCATAGCATGACATCAATCCTTGATAGATACCTGAATGTATCATTCGGGTAAAGGGCGTCACTGACGCCCTTTTTTGATCCTTCGGCGACGGCCCGCAGGCAGTGTCGAGGCGAATCCTTCCGTCGGCCCACCGAACCCGTTGTCGCGCTAAGTGAAATTTCGGTGATTATCCAAAAACCAAGGCCGGTAACTCCCTCCGCTCGTCTCGCATACGCTGGCTATAAACGTGTATCAGCCTTTCATGAGATGGATTTCCATTGATTTTACTTCTGTTGCATAAAGCGAAGGAGGGGGAGAATGGGAGAAAGCATTACCGCCTACGTATTGGACAATTCGCTGCCGATGGTTTCGGCGGAGGACGCCCGTATACTTACTCATCTCAACATTGCGTTTGCGCTAATTCGAGACAACCGCATTGTCTACGATCATTTAAAAAACATGGGAGAGATTGATAGGCTTCGCAGGATAAATCCGTGTTTAAAAATAATGCTTTCGGTGGGCGGCTGGGGCGCGGACGGGTTTTCTCAGGCGGCGTCGACCCAGGCTGGGCGTATGAGCTTCGCGCAAAGCTGCGCCAGGGCCGTGTACGAACTGGATCTGGATGGGATCAATCTTGATTGGGAGTATCCGACCGTAAGCGCGGCCGGAATCGCCGCCAGTCCCGCAGACAGAACAAATTTCACGCTGCTGCTGGGGTCGGTACGCGCCGCGCTTAACGCTTGTACCGGCAGAAGGCCGCTAATGACCGTTGCTGCGGGGGCAGGCGACTTTTATCTTGCCGGTACGCAGATGGACATTGCCCAACAATATCTGGACTATGTGCTGGTGATGACATACGACCTGCGCGGCTGCATTCAAACTTTTACCGGACACCACACAAACTTGTATGACTCTACCGGCGATCTTGTCCTCGCCAGCGCCGCAAGTGCCGTGCAGGCTTTTCTAAGGGCGGGCGTTCCGCGCCAGAAAATTATGATAGGCGCGGCATTTTATGCGCGCAAATGGACGGGCGTGCCTGATCGCAACAGGGGCTTGCATCAGACAGCTTCAAGCGTTGGGGAATATGGGGGCTCCTATGACGAGCTTGTGGAAAACTATATCAACAAGAACGGCTTTATCCGGTATTGGGACGAGGAGGCCAAGGCACCCTGGCTGTTTAACGGCGAGACATTTTTCAGCTATGACGACGAGCGTTCCATTTGCTGCAAATGCGAGTTTATACTTGAGCAGGGATTAGCAGGCATTATGTTTTGGGAATACAGCGGCGACACCAGCGGTGTGCTCATAAAAACCATGCGGGATTGTTTGAACACATACCCATCCAACATAATGCCACTGGGCTCATAAGCAAACGCCGCATATCCGCCTTAACTTGAATGCTAGCTCCCTTGGCGTTTCCCTGCAGCGGCAACGCTGTAGGTGGTATATTCCTTATCTAGATGATACCCCAGCTTCTCGGCCAGCGCGACCGAGCGCAGATCATGCGCGTCCCAGCTTGGGTATAGCCCTCTGTCGAGGCAGGCGAGTATGAGTTTTGCACAGCAGGCCCGCGCGAGCCCCTTCCGCCGGAATTCTGTCTTGGTATCCACCTCAATCTCAATGCCTTTGTCATATACCGTGTAGGAGGAGGCCCCCGAAACGGGGGTGTTCCCATAGAGCGCCATCACACCTATTCCATGCTCTTGAAATGTTGCCCAAGTTGGAAACTGGGAACACAGGTCCCGCGACCACTTCTCGGTTTGTGCTTTGTGGTAGAGCACTTCATCTATCATGGAAAGCGCAAAGCCCGGGGGCAACGCATCGGAGTAGGCCTGCAGCGCAGCCCTGTCAAGTACGTCCGGTTCTTTTTTGATAGCATAGCGAAGTATCTTTTCAAATCTATGCGGATAAGCCTGTTCGATCAGCTTTCCCCAGGCTTCGTCCTGTGGGATCATCAAGATGGTTTCGGAAGGGAACGCCGGAGGGATATTTTCAACAAGCGCCATATTAGGAACGCCCGCGAAACAACAGAAATCTCCCACAATGATCTGCGCGGAGGCGGGGTTCATTGTGTCGTCTGCCCACGCTTGCCCCATGTACCCCTGCAGGCAGGACCATATCGGCGTCTCGTTCCAGCCGTCAAACAAGGGCGCGATATTGGGCATTGCATGAGGAGGTACACGTTCCATATGTTCTCCTTTAAAGGCGAATGATCGGCTTATTCGGCCGCCGCCGCCTCCCCGTCCTTGTCAGTAGTCACAAGCGCGTTTAAATCCAGCAGGTAGGTTGCGCGTATAAGTGTTCCGCTGTCGTCCGTTTCATAGCGGTTGAACATGAGCGTGTCATTCCTGCTTCCGGCGTAGAGTTCGGGCGAGGAGAGGTCAAGGAGCCGTTCGCTTTTACCCGTTGCAATGTCGTATACCCACAGCGTGTAGGGGTATGGGTCAGCCGTGGTGACGGGTTCGGGCGTTTCTGTGGGTGCTGCGCTTTCATCCGGCGCGGGGGAGGCGGTATCCGCTGTATCGGAGGCGCTGTCCGCCGCCGTATCATCCTCTCCAGCGGTGGCGGTGTCATCCTCCGTCTGGCCGCCGGAGATGCGGCTTTCTATATAATAAAGCCGCATGCAGTCCTTGGAGAACAGTGCGTCATACGGGTAAAAGTCGTCCGTTATGGTGGCCGTATTTCCCGTGGCGGTTTCATAAAGCATAAGCGCGCTTCCCTGCGAAGCCGCTACGGTTCCTTCACTCGAATCCACAATTGCCATATAGCGCGCGTCAGATGAAACGACGAACCGGCTGCCGCTGCGGAACGGCTTGCGGATGCCGCCCTCCGGCTTGATGCGGTAGAGAATGGAGCCGTCCTCCATCGTAGCATGTGCAAAGTAAAGTTCCCCGTCATAAAAGCCGAGCGAGCCTTCGTCCACGCTGTTGCGGTCCACCAGGCTGTGGCGGCTTGCTTCGTCGGGTATGGAGTAGTCAAACTGGTGTAGCTCTATTCCGGATATGCCGGTGATTGCGTAAATCGTGGTTCCAAGGCTGTTCCAGATAAATGTACTTGTGTTGCCGCCAAAGCCCATTTCCGAAAGATCGTTAAGAAGCTCATACGTATCCGCGTCAAACACATACAGGTGCGTGCCGTCGCTGGAGCGCTCCAATACGGCAAGCCTTCGCCCGTCCGGCGAGTATTGCGCTTTTTCTATGGCGGAGAATTCAAAGGACATCGCCAAAGTCGTCTGCCCGTCCGGTCTTACGATGTAAAGTTCCTGGTAGGGTGCTTCCCCGGCAGCCGCAGGAAGCTCCTTGCTGCATAAAATGCCCTCGCTGTTGGGTAGGTCGCAAAGGTACAGCCCGTCCGGTACAATGGCGGGCAATGTCAGCTCCGTGCCGTCTAAAAGCCTTACGGCGGGGGTTTCCATGGCTGTTAAGTAATTGAGCGTTGCATTAAACGCCGGAAGCTGATTTAAACCAAGCGAAACGACGGCGTAATGCTCTTGCGGAATCTGAGGGTAGCTGGTCTTGGCGTTTTCCAAATATGTTTTTGCGTCCGCCTCCGTCGCAAAAGGCGGTGAAATCAAAAGTTTGTTGTTCAGATCGTTGGAGAGGGTGGGGGAAGCGTCTATTTCCGCGGAAACGTTGCCCGCGCAGTAATCGTCAAACGCCTGCATGGTCACAAAATATTGCGGATTGTCCTCCATGGTCTTGGGTCGCAGACGAATTGTGAGCGTATCTCCCTCTTCCGAGGTTTTCAAATTGACCGGGCCAGATAATTGGAAGCAGATGTTCACGCGCGGGCTATCAAACAGAGAATATTGAAATGTTCCCTTCAAAAACGGATCGTTCCATTCCAGCGCGTGCGAATAGTCCCAATAGGCGAGGTTGTCAAACGAAACAATCAGCCGCGCGGGAGAATCGAGCGTATAGGCGGAATAAACTGGGACGCCGCTGTTCTCGGTTTCCGCGGCTCCGCCGGACATGCGGCTGCCCGCAACAAAGCGCAGCGAAAGAACCGTTTCGTTTACACCTTCCACGGTTTCCGTCGATATAGCAAGGTTCTTAAGGTTCAAATCACCGACGCCCTCCGCGCTGCCGCCATATGCGGTCTCACCCGCGCCGATGTAGCCAGGCAGAACGGTCTCCGATTGCGCCTGCTGCGGTTTTGCGCAGGCGCTCAAAAGAAGTACAAGCAGGAGGCACAGTGCTGCACGGGTTCTCATGGATGATCTCCTTCATAACGGAAACTTGAATTTCTATGATATTATAGCATAAAAGAATGAACAAAAGGAAAACAACCAAAACAAGGGAAACCGGCAAGGCGCAAAGGTTTAAATTCCATGTTTGTGCTCCTCCCTCCGATTTGGTAGAATTGGTTAAACGCAATTGCTTTCCGAGGTGGCTTGTGAAGGTATCCGTAGAGAAAATAGAACAAAGCAGGGACGAACAGGTGATTGTCCAGTGTTACAAAGTCACCGATCAGGTAAAAGGCATCGTCAATTATGTGAAATCAACAGAAATTTCGCTGGTTGGCTATGTCCATGACCGGGTAACGCAGCTTTTTTTGCAGGACATCTTCTATGTGGAAGCCGTGGACAACCGTGTGTTTGCGTATACGCAAAAGGAGACGTTCGAATTAAAATGCAAGCTCTATGAATTTGAACGGGCGTATGATGCGCAGCGCTTTTTCAGGTGCTCCAAGTCCATGGTGGTGAACCTCATGAAGATTGACAGCGTATATCCGATTTTTAATGGTCGGTTTACGGCCAGGTTATATAACGGGGAGGAAATCATCATATCCCGCCAATATGTTCCTGCGCTCAAGTCTTTTTTGTCTGGAGGCAGCCTATGAGCTTTCGTGCCTTTTTGAAGGAATGCGCGCTGCAGTTTTTTATCATCACAACCTGCGTCAATGTGGCGACTGCCATAATAGGGCCGGTTCTTAGTCCAGGGCTTACGTTTGGATATCACGCATTTTATTCTCCGGTGATCAGTGGCATTTTGGGGACGCTTCCATCTATTATTTTGTATTCCAAAAAGGAATTAAATTTGCGGCAGACAATTATTAGAAAAGTATTGCATTTGGCTGCTTTGGAAGCACTGCTCACAATACTTGCGTGGCTTAACGGAAATCTGACCAATGTTACGGATATACTGCTGTTCATGTTTGTGGTGTTCATGGTTTATCTGGCGGTAAACCTCATAAGCTGGGCTCTGGAAAGCAGGGAAGCCAGGAACATCAATGAGGGCTTAAAAGCCCTGCAAAACCGGGAGTAATGTAACTTACAGCCACATAGCGCAACTTACCCTCCATTTCATTGACGAACGATAGGCAAGCGCCTATACTTCGATACGAAATGGAGGGGTTTTACTTGTTGGGGAGTATTACGCTGCTGCTTGCAATACTTTTGCAGGCCGGGTACACGGTATATTGTTGCATACGCAAACAAAGGCAGCCGGTTTTAAGGCGGATCATGTGTCTTTCTGCCCTAGGCATTGTGCTGGTGCTGCTGTTTCTGGGTGTCTATCAATGGAGCTTCCGGTGGATACCGTTGGTTATTGTGCTGTCAGTTTTATCAATCAGCAGCCTCATCGGTCTTTTTATCCGGCCAAAAGATAAGCCGTTTCGCAGGGGCAGGGCGGTCCTTGTGGGAATTGGGGGCACCCTGTTATTTGGCGCAGTCCTGCTTCCGGCAATTCTATTCCCGCAATACGAGCACCCGGAAATCACAGGCCAATATGGCGTGGAGACCGCCCAATATACCTATGTGGATGGGAGCCGAGAGGAAGCGTACTCGCCCGCAGGGGAAAACAGGGAGGTCAATGTCGCGTTCTGGTATCCCGAGGTTGCACAGGGGAAATTTCCGCTGGTGGTCTTCTCTCATGGGTTCTGCGGCGTCAAAAACAGCAACGAATCCGCTTTTATGGAGCTGGCGAGCCACGGCTATGTGGTTTGCTCCATTGACCATCCGTACCACTCGTTTTTTACGGTGAACGATCAGGAAAAGGTGACGGTTGTGGACGCTGGCTACATGGGCGAATATGCCGCTTTAAGCGATAACAAGGAAGAAAATCTGAAATTGTTCCAAAAATGGATGGATATCCGGGTTACGGACATCAATTTTGCTATCGATACGGTGCTTGCCGGTCTCGGCGGTGTTTACGATCTAGTGGATCACTCCCAAATCGGCGTGTTCGGGCATTCCCTTGGCGGGGCTGCGGCAATGGGCGTCCCAAGGGTGAGAAGCGACATTGACGCAGTCATAAATATCGATGCACCCATGATGTGCGAGCTCACAGGCGTAGAGAATGACAGCTATACGGTAAACCCCGAACCCTACCCGACGCCGCTGCTCCACATTTATTCGCAGTATCTCTATGAAAACGGCATACTGATGGACGATGAGGAGTACTTTGAAAACCGGCTGGTATCCGCCACGGCGCCAGCGTCCTACGAGGTAGTGTTCCGCGGCGCGCAGCATATGAGCCTGACCGACCTCGCGCTGGTTTCACCAATCCTGGCGAACGCTCTGGATTCCGGGCGCAGAACGGAGATTGATCAGCTTTACTGCCTTGAAACAATGAACCGCATTATTCTGGAGTTCTTTGACTGTTATCTAAAGGATACCGGCAGTTTTCGTTCCGCCGGAACATATTGAGGTGTAACAATGAAAAACATAAAAAAGCTTAGTCTTGTGGCGCTCGTTGCAATGGCCATACTTTCCTTAACAAACCTTTTTGGGCTGCCCCTCGCGGGGTTAACCGTTATAATCGGCGTTGTATTCTTCTTTCTGGAAAACGGGAAGGCGCCTGCGGCGCAAACCGGCTTTGATATAAAGGGCATCGGCAAGGCCTTTTCCGACAAAATGATATGGCTGTGGGTAGCGTCGCCGCTGCTGATGGATATTGTTGCAGTTGGGCTGGCAAAGCTGATTTTGCCGGAGTATGTAGAGCATGTGCTCTCAAGGGCGGGAGCGCTGGTGTCCTTCGACAAGGCGGCACTGCTGCTGATACAGCTTATGGTGTTTGCTGTGGGGGAAGAAATTGCGTGGCGCGCGTTCTTTCAAAACCAATTGCAGAAAGCAGTGCCAGTTCCGATGGCCCTTCTGGTTTCGTCCATACTGTTCGGGCTTGGTCATATTGCAAGCGGAAGCGCGGTCGTTGTAGCATATGACGTGTTTTTTGTTGCGGTCAACGGCTGCCTGTATGGGATCATATTTTATAAAACGAAGAACGCCTGGGTAAGCGCTATCGCACACTTTGCCGCCAACTTGTTCAGCGTCTTGGTACTTTTGTTTTAATATTCGGCAATATGGGAATTCGTAACTGGAAGGCCGCCGGCTTATGCGGGCGGCCTGTTTTTGTTGTTTGTTGATCGTTTCAAAAACTCCTTTTAAGAATCCGCTTGGCGGGGTATCAAGTATATAACGGAATTCACACAATACGTAGGGGGGAACCGACATGAATCGATATTGCGTGTTCCTGCGCGGTATCAACGTGAACGGCGTTTCCATCAAAATGGAGGCGCTGCAAGAAGCGTTCCGATCCATAGGGTATCCGGATGCAAAAACGGTGCTGGCGACAGGGAACGTCATAGTCGCGTTGGAGGACGGTGTGGATATTCGCGCACACAAAGCGAAAATCGATACCGGGCTATCCAATACGTTTTCCTACGACGCGCATGTGCTGCTTCGTAGTGAAGGTGAAATCACAGCGCTTTTGGAGGCCGCGGGCAGGGTAACGATACCGGACGGCTGCCACCTGTACGCACTGCTCATTGAGGAACCGGATGTGCTCATAACCCTCAAAGAGGCCTTTTCCAAAGCTTCTCGAGGGCAGGACGAGCAGTTTATCCCTTTAGGAAAGGATGCGTTCTGGACGGTGCCCAAAGGGGACACGCTGAAAACCGAATTCGCAGCGAAGGTGTTGGGTAATAAGCGGTTCAGGAGCGTACTTACCTCCCGCAACGTCAATACGCTGCAAAAGGTTGCGGACCTGATGGGAAAGCGCCCCTGATTGTATGCCCAATCATTCCTTCTTTGTTTCACAATATTGCTACAATAAACGGGTTGCTCGCGGGTTGTTGCGTGTTATAATAAACCAAGGTCAAAGAAAGTCTAAGTTGGAAGGAGGCGCACTGGTGTCCATACTTTCGGACAGCATAGAGCTGTTTATCAAAGAACTAATGGAGCAAAGCGATGAAATATCGCTCCAGCGAAACGAGCTTGCACAGCATTTTGCCTGCGCACCTTCTCAGATCAACTATGTGCTAAGCACGCGTTTCACGCTGGATCACGGCTATGTCATCGTTTCCCGCAGGGGCGGGGGAGGATATATCCGGGTGATGCGCGTAGAAACCGGCCGCGATAATCCGCTGCATGACACGGTCTGCGGCATCGGGGAGGCGCTCACCAGGCACGAAGCGCATGCGATAATCGCCCGCCTGATGGCGGCCAAAGCGTTGGGCGAGCGGGAGGCAAGACTAATCCTAG
Source organism: Bacillota bacterium (assembly GCA_023435025.1). Taxonomy (GTDB): domain Bacteria; phylum Bacillota; class Clostridia; order Christensenellales; family CAG-138; genus JAEYLA01. The sequence goes on along the minus strand of JAEYSE010000008.1, from coordinate 17,445 downwards.
CCGCAGCGGACGCCTGTAGCCTGCCCACGCAGGAACTTGAGGATGGTGCGCGGGCGCGGATTTTACGGGGGATGTTGACTTCGCTTTTGCAACTGGGTGAAAGGGGTGCATCATAATGCTATGCGACAATTGTAAAGTAAATCAGGCCGGTGTACATACGGTCACAATTATAAACGGCATCAAACAGGAACACTATCTCTGCGCGGAGTGCGCAAAGAGCGCGCAGTTCTCTTTGCCCTCCATTATGGATCTTCTGTCCGGCGTCCAGGCCATGACGCAGCAAGTGCCCGCCTGCTCCTGCGGAAACAGCTTTACGCGTTTTCAGAAGACGGGGCTGTTGGGCTGCTCGGAGTGCTATAAAACATTCGAGAGCGCGCTCACGCCCGTCATCAAACGTGCGCAAGGGGGCAAACTCCGGCATGTGGGCCGTAAGCCTCAGCTGGTAGAGGAAAAGAAGCAGCAGCGTGCTGCGGAGCGGGAGGCCCCCTGCGGGCCGAAGTCCGAATGTGGACGCCTGCGCGAGGAGCTGAAGAAAGCGATTGCAGAAGAACGCTATGAGCGTGCCGCGGAGTTGCGGGACCGCCTGCGCGTATTGGAAGGGGGAGAGACCACATGAAGGATGGTAAGGACGTAAAGGATATTGTGCTTTCCTCCCGCGTGCGGCTGGCGCGTAACCTGGCCAACATGCCGTTTCCGCACAATATGACGGAGTCCCACGTGAAGGAATTGGTGGACCGTGTGAATGACGCCATTAACCGCAAGCACGATTTTATGCTTGTGCGCATGCCGGAATTGCCGGTGCGTGAGCGCAGGCTGCTGGTGGAGCGGCATCTCATCAGCCCTGATCTTGCGCAGAGCGGGCAGGGCGCGGCGCTCATAAGCAAAGACGAGACGGTCTCCATACTGATTGGGGAGGAGGATCATCTGCGTATACAGGCCATGCTGCCCGGAATGCAACTGGAAGAGGCGGATACGCTTTCCATGTCCATAGACAATATGCTCTCTGCAAAACTCCCTTATGCGTTTGACGAGGAGCTTGGTTATTTGACGGCCTGCCCCACCAACGTGGGTTCAGGCATGCGGGCGTCCGTTATGCTGCACTTGCCTGCGCTTTCCTTAACCGGGCAGACGGAAGAGCTGCTTTCCACAATCAGCAAGCTGGGCTACGCCGTGCGCGGCATATACGGCGAAGGCAGCAGCACGCCCGGGCACATTTACCAGATCAGCAACCAGATGACTCTGGGCGTGCTGGAGGAGGACATTGTCAGCAACCTGATCGCAACCATCACGCGGGTGATCGACCATGAGCGCAGCGTACGGGATGCGCTTTACCGCAATAACCGCTTGGAGGTGGAGGATATCGTATACCGTTCCTGCGGGATGCTGCGCTACGCGCGCAAGCTTTCCACCAAGGAGGCCATGGAGAATATTTCAAACCTCAAGCTGGGCTGCGGCATGGGCATACTACCCAAGGATGCGCAGGCGACACTGAACAAGCTGTTGACCGATATCCAGAGCGCATGCCTGGAACAGCGTACTGGCGGGGAACTCACGGAAATTCAACGAGACGAAGCACGCGCATCGGTTGTGCGCGAAGCGATAATACCGATAGCATAATAAAGAGGTGAAAGACATGAACGCATTTGATCGTTTTACGGAGGGCGCGCGCCGGGCGCTTGCAATCGCGCAGGAAATCGCGCGGAAGCTTGGCCACAACTACGTTGGTACGGAGCATATACTTTTGGGCCTTACCCAGGAGGACAACCCGGCAAGCCGGGCGCTTTCCATCGCAGGCGTAGAGCACGACGATATTTTAAAGCAGACCGAGCGTCTGGTGGGACGGGGTGATTACCAGTTTACGGACAGCTTCGGCTACACGGCGCGCACCAAAAAGGTAATAGAGCTGAGCCTATATGAGGCGAAGACCCTCAACAACAGCTATATTGGCACAGAGCACCTGCTGTTAGCGCTTATCCGGGAACGCGAAGGCGTTGCGGCGCGTATCCTGCAGGATCTGGGTGTGGACCTTGGAGAACTTCGAAAGGCCATGCTGGAGGAGAGATCGTCCGAAGGCGTGGGGGGTCCCTCAGGCGGACGGAGCTCTAATGGTAAGGAAACGCCCACGCTGGATAAATTCGGCAAGGACCTTACCCGCCTCGCGCGGGATGGGGAACTGGACCCGGTGATTGGCCGTTCGGACGAAATCGCCCGCATTATCCAGATATTAAGCCGCCGCACCAAAAACAACCCGGTATTGATCGGCGATCCCGGCGTGGGCAAATCCGCTATTATAGAAGGCCTGGCGCAGCGCATCGTATCCGGCGATATTCCCGAGATATTAAAGGATAAGCGCGTGGTCACGCTGGATTTGGGCGGCATGCTCGCGGGTACGAAGTACCGCGGTGAGTTTGAAGAGCGCATCAAGGCCGCTATCGACGATTTAAAGAGCAGCGGCAGCACCATATTGTTTATCGACGAGCTGCACACCGTAGTGGGTGCGGGCGCTTCGGAAGGTTCAGTTGACGCTTCCAACATATTAAAGCCCGCCCTCGCGCGCGGGGAAATTCAAGTGGTGGGCGCTACCACTTTGGATGAATACCGCAAGCATATCGAAAAGGACGCCGCATTTGAGCGGCGGTTCCAGCCCGTTACCGTGGGCGAACCTTCCCAGGAGGAGGCAAAGCAGATACTCTTTGGCCTCAGGGACAGGTACGAGGCGCACCACAAGGCGCGCATTACGGACGAAGCCGTGAATGCCGCCGTGGAGCTTTCTAGCCGCTATATCGCCGACAGGTATCTGCCGGATAAGGCGATCGACCTCATGGACGAGGCTGCCTCCAAGGTGCGCCTGCAGGCCTACGTTTCCCCTCCGGATTTAAAGGAGCTTGAAACAAGGATTGAGGCTGCCCGCAAGGAAAAGGAGGAGGCCGTCAATAACCAGAACTACGAGCGTGCCGCCCAGGTTCGCGATGAGGAGCAAAAGCTCAAACGCGAAATGGACGATAGGCGCAAGGCCTGGGAGGACGCCCGTAAAGAAGAAAAGAGCATTGTGACCGAAGAGGACGTCGCGCAGGTGGTCGCCGCGTGGACGGGCGTCCCGGTCCGGAAGCTTACCGAGGATGAAAGCCAGCGCCTGCTCCAGTTGGAAGAAACGCTGCATGGTCGCGTTATCGGGCAGGAGGAGGCGGTATCCGCCGTGGCCCGCGCCATCCGCCGGGCGCGCGCAGGGCTCAAGGACCCCAAACGCCCCATCGGTTCCTATATATTCCTAGGCCCGACCGGCGTAGGTAAGACGGAGCTTAGTAAAGCGCTTGCAGAAGCCATGTTCGGCGACGAGGACGCAATGATACGCCTCGACATGTCCGAATACATGGAGCCGCACTCGGTTTCTAAGCTCATGGGTTCGCCTCCGGGCTACGTAGGGTATGACGACGGCGGGCAGCTCACTGAAAAGGTGCGCAGGAAACCGTACTCCGTCATACTCTTCGATGAAATCGAAAAGGCGCACCCGGACGTATTCAATGCCCTCTTGCAGATACTTGAGGACGGCAGGCTGACGGACAGCAAGGGCCGCGTGGTGAGCTTTAAGAACACCATACTCATCATGACCTCAAACGTCGGCGCAAGCAAGCTCGGGAAGGCCAACCGCATGGGATTTGGCGCGGACGACAATGCCGCTATGGCGGGCTATGAGCGTATGAAGGAAACCATGATGGAAGAGTTAAAGCGCGCCTTCCGGCCGGAATTTTTGAACCGTGTGGATGAGATCATCATCTTCCATTCGCTGGAGAAGGACCAGACGCTCGAGATCGTGAAGCTGATGCTCAAATCCGTTATCGAGCGGTTGACGGGGCGCGGCATCAACCTCTCCATTACGCCGGAGGTGGAAAGTTATCTAGCCGAGGCCGGGTTTGACCCCACATATGGCGCGCGTCCGCTGCGCAGGGCCATCCAGCAAAAGGTAGAAGACAGCCTGAGCGAGGAGATACTCTCCGGCCGCGTGCAGCTTGGGGACAGCGTGGAAGCGGTGATGCAGGACGGCAAGCTGCATTGGGTGAAAAAATCCGGGCAGATAGAAGAGGTCAAAGCATAAGAAACATGCAAAAAGCCGGAAGGGATACCCTTCCGGCTTTTATGCTGTTAGCGGTCAATATCCCAGTGCGTAATTCAATGCAGCGTCGTTTCCAACTCTGTAATCCTCAATGGTAGGAGGGAGCAGGACGTCGGGGATGAATGTATCCGTGCGCTTGTTTCTGTAGCTGTATACCCTTGAAAACTCATAATACTCTGTACTGTAGTAGATTGGAATTTGGGAATTGGGAAGTTGAAACGACTTCACCTGGCCAAAATGATCCAGCGCGACGCCCGTAGGCTCGCCTATGGACATGGCGTCCGGCACTGCCTCCATGGTACGGTAAATAGCGAATATGCTCGATGAGAATGTTAACCGCCCCGTCAGAATAAATACCTGCACATTCGGATGCGCTTCCCGATAGGCCTTGAGCTTTTCGGTAAAGGGGTTCAATACCTCCGAGTCTCCGCCTGTATTGCGCCGAAGATCCAGTATGATTCTTTCCACATTCTTATCTGCGATATCCTCAAACATGCGCTTGTTGAATAGACGGAATGCGCCAGAACTATAACACTTATTGTATGTGAAATAAACAGCCTTTTGATCCGGTAAATACTCATACGCATAGTCTCTGGAAAAGTGGCCCAATACGATATCATCGTATGTTTCAACGCAAAAATCCTTTTGGGTGCCGCGCGTGGGCTGCGCCGATACGGTCACGTCCTGCCTGACGCCGTCTTTTTCAAGGGTAAACGTGGCGCTCGCTTCATCGGGAACGATCCCCAGGCCATACAAATAAATGGGGAGGGAAAGGATGTTTGCGAGCTTATAGTTTAGCCAACTTTCGTTCTCATAGGAAACGACGCTGCGCATCCGCAGGAGCGCTTTGTTGATGGGCATGCCGTTGACTGCGATAACCTTTGCATACAGTACGTTCTCCATGCCCTTTTGCGAATTTACGATATACATGTCTTTGCCAAACAGGTAAAACGTAAGCGGGTATATACGGCCGTCCCAGATGCTGACGCTTGTGTGCGCATCTCCGATCGAGGCGACAATTTCACAGAGCCTGGCAGATGCTTCAGCCTTGTTCAGATGATCGACATCTTCCATCAGCGCTGCAATCTTTTCCTCAAACTCTTCTTTTGTGGTCTTCGTAAACGGGTTCTTGTGGCGCTTGGGCAGCTCACTTGCAAAGTAGGCGACGTCCTCTTGGAACTGCCGGATTTGTTCTGCATCCATACTGTTATTTTGCTGCAATATTGTCGCGGCAGGGGCCCTAGCCGAGGGAACGCCTCCGGTTGTGCTGCAGCCGGAGAAACCAAAAAGGGAAAGCAAACATATTATCGCCGCAACCGCCTGTTTCATACTTCTTCCGCCACCTTTGAGAATTTGCATTTGATAATGTGGGCATATGGATACCGCTGAAGAAGTTCCGGTTGCTCTGCATACGTCTGATTGTCATATGCGGCAAAAGAACCGGTAGAAAATACGGAGGTATAGAGGATAATCTCTTTATTATCCTCAATCTCGATTGGTTTGACGAGTGGCTGATATCCGCGTGCGGCATCTGGGGGGTAGTTGGTATTTGGTTCACTTGTAGATGATATGCCTTTAAGTGAGAACCTCCAGCGGTAATCCGGTGTATGGGAAATGGAAACGGCAAGCGTGCCTGTATGTTCCGCGTCCGTTTCTTGGGGAATCATACCGAATCCTCCGGCGTTTGGATCGATCAGGACGCCGTCCTTGTAGATCTCCACCCAAAAGTCTATCTGGGTGTATTCTTGATCCGCTTTATAAGAGAAAAGGTAAATCTCCTCATCTGTGCCCGAAAGCAGGTCAATGAGTTCCTTCTCCCTTTTCGTGAGCACTTTGGGTGCGATGGTGTTGTGTGCGGGCTTTGTTTGAAATACCGGGAGCTCTTCAACCAAGCTACATGCCGAAAGTAGGCAAAGTAGTATGGAGCAGAGGAATAGGTTTATGAATCGTTTCATAGCTGCCATTTCTGCCTCCACGAGTTAAAAATAACGGCCTATTTCATTGTAATAGGCAGTCGATAAAAAACCAATATACAATTTGTAAACTTATGGAATATCGGTTATTCTGTCTTGCGCTTGTTCGCAAAAAGATAGAGCCAAACACCCAGAAGAGGCAAACAGCATAGGAATATGGACTGGTATGCGAACACGCGCACGGCAAGCGTGCAGAAGGAAGCACCCAGGCAGAATACCGCGATAATGGCTAGGTATTTCAGCGCCCGGCCACCCGCCTCTTTGTTGCGGTCGATATGGAATGAAGTCCCGTTTTCCACAACCTGTCTGAGGTTGTTGGTGCACATGGTGGTGGCGTAGCGCATGCCGTGCAGGCGGCTGAAGCTTGCCACCTGTACCGCGCATACAAAGGATATGGTGATGTTGATGACACCGTCCGGTATTGTTGTGGGCAGGAACCCAATGATGAGCAGTATAAAGAATTCCGCCAATACGGCAATCTGCCGCCAGTGAACGTTTCGGACGGTCGTAAATCTGCGCTTGAGCAGGTCGGTAACAAATATGCCCAATGCGAACGCCAATATCGGGATGATGAAGTATCCTGCCTTGCTCCACTTGCCCTCCGCCAGATTGATAAACAAAAGCACCATGTTTCCCGTCTGCGCGTTTGCGAATACGCCGCCGTGCAGCAGGTAAGTGTATGCGTCAAGGAACCCGCCCACAAACGCAAGCAGCAGGCCAATCAACATGGTTTCGGGTACGGGTATGGCATGTTCCGGCTTCTTCATTAGGTGTTCCTCCAGGACGGCGGGGCGGCAATCCGCGGCCCGCGCTTCAAAAAACAGCCGCCGGAATTCCGGCGGCTGCAAAGGTCCAATATGGGATTAACGCTTGGAGAACTGGGGCGCGCGGCGTGCAGCCTTGAGGCCGTACTTTTTGCGTTCCTTCATTCTCGGGTCGCGGGTCAGGTAGCCGGCCTTTTTGAGGGCGGGCCTGAGTTCGGGGCTGGCGATGAGCAGCGCGCGGGCGATGCCATGACGGATTGCGCCGGCCTGGCCGGTGGTGCCGCCGCCAATGACATTGACCTTAACGTCATACTTCGAAAGCGTATCCGTGAGCACCATGGGGGCGCGCACGATCATCTTGAGCGTTTCGAGGCCGAAGTATTCTTCGACGTCACGCTTGTTGACGGTGATATTGCCGGAACCGGGAAGCAGACGAACGCGGGCGATGGATTTCTTGCGCCTGCCGGTGCCGAGATAGTGAACCTGTGCCATTTGCGTTTCTCCTTCCTTTTTATTTGAGTTCCAGCGTCTGGGGCTTCTGCGCTGCGTGCTGGTGTTCCGCACCCTTGTAAACGCGAAGCTTGGTGAACATCTGGCGGCCCAGAGGGCCCTTGGGCATCATACGACGGATCGCCTCATACACGGCGAATTCCGGTTTGGTCTGCATGAGAGTCCGATAACTGACTTCTCTGAGACCGCCGGGATAGCCGGTGTGGCGGTAATGCATTTTCTGATCCAGCTTTTTGCCGGTAAGCACTACTTTGTCGGCGTTTACAATGATCACATGGTCGCCGGTGTCGACGTGCGGCGTGTATATAGGCTTATGCTTTCCCCTGAGTATTGCGGCAACCTGGGAGGACAGACGGCCAAGTACCATGCCTTCTGCATCCACAACATACCAATTCCTCTGGAGAGATTCGCCTTTTGCCATATAGGTTTTCATGGCGTCCTCCTAAACGAAAATATCAGAATGTCGATGTGGCTCTGGCGACGCTTGTACGTCTTGCTTCCGGGGCTGTGGCCGCATGACGCCTACTCTACCGAACACACCTGAAACAGTGTAGCAAATTCCAATCCGCGCTGTCAAGGAAATTTCACAAATAATCAGGAATAATCGAAGAAAGCGAAGCGCATGCCCCCGTGATTGCCTTTGGACAGCCAGTTGGAATCAATGCAGACCTGAAAACCTGGTCTGGCGGAGTGCTTCGTAAAGCACGATGGCGGCGGCGTTGGAAAGATTAAGCGAGCGGAGGCCGTCTCCCATGGGGATGCGCACGGCGTCCTCTGCGCGCCTATCTAGCAACGCTTGCGGCAGGCCTGCCGTTTCCTTGCCGAACACAAGGAAGTCCCCGTCCCGGTACTGTACATCGCAATATCGCTGACTGGCGCGCGTGGAACACAAAAAGAAGCGGGCATCGGGGAACACGGCCTCGAGCTCCGCAAAGCTGTCGTGGTAGCGAATATCCAGGTAATGCCAGTAGTCAAGCCCCGCACGCTTTAATTTCTTATCGTCTATTGCAAACCCCAGCGGACGAACCAGGTGGAGTACGCTGCCCGTTACGGCGCAGGTGCGCGAAATATTGCCCGTATTCTGCGGGATCTCCGGCTCGACAAGTACAATGTGGAACATATCTGCTATTTGTTCCTCCGTAACCGTTTAGAATGCTGCAATTTGGGAACAAGCAAGGTGCAAGGGATATTGTAGCAAATGCGGCGCAGAAGATGCAAACATTTTGTAACATTTCCCCGGAGGGACGAGTTCTGTTTCCATTACAGGTGCAATTGGTGTATAATGTGGATACATACGGGGATGCCCGGCAAGTTTTTTGGATTTTGGGTTAAAGGAGCACGAAATGGATCAAATCAGGCAGGGCCAAAGAGGCGTCTCAAAAAATAATGGCCCCCAATTGCCAAACTATATGAAGCAGCAGGCGCAGTCCTCTTCCAACCGGGGCTACGCGGCTTCTGCTTACACTGGCGCGCCGCGCACACCCTCCACCCGAACAGCGCCGCAGAGCCCAAGAGCGGGCGGCGGTTCCGGCGGAGCCAGGAAGAGGCGCGGGCCCACGCGGTCCCAGAAATTGCTTCGTTTGGGGATGGGCTTGCTTGCCCTGCTTGTGGTTGCGGTAGCGGCGGTACTGCTGCTGACCGGCGGCAAGGAAGACCCCACCATGACCGAATACATGAACAGCAACACCAGGTTTTTGAGTGGCGTAGTGGTAGAGGGCGTTGACGTAAGCGGCCTTCAAATGGAAGAAGCAAAGCCGCTTGTGGAACAGGCGGTGATGCAGCAACTGAACAGCGTTTCCATCACTTTGCAGCATGAAGATAAAAGCTGGACACTGACCGCGGCGGATATGAACCTTACCGCGAATACGGAAGAGCTACTGACCCAGGCCATGGGGTTTGGCCGCGAGGGCACGTTGGGCGAAAACGCCGAAGCGCGCGAGCAACTGGAGCAGGGCAAGGAATTTTCCGCTATCCTTACGCCGGATGCCACCGCGCTCACCAACCGCCTTATTACAATCGCATCCGAGGCGAACAAGGCCCCGGTGGAGCCGCACCTCATCCCCACGCTGGCGGAAGGCAACAAACAGAACTTTGAACCGGTGGAAGGCCAGAATGGCCTGGCGCTTAACGCCGAACAGACTGCGCAGGCCGTCATCGCCGCCATGGAACAAAAGCAATACCAGGCCACGGTCACTCCTGTATTTGATACCATAGCGCCTACCATGACGCTTGACTTCCTGCTGGAGAACACCAAGCGTATCTCCACGTTTACCACAAAATTCCCGCAGAGCAGCTCCGATGAAGTCGTGCAGAACCGCGTGTTCAACATCAAAAAGGCGTCGGAGATCATCAACGGCTACACTGTGCAACCGGATGAGGAATGGAGCTTCAACGGCTGGGTCGGCCCCCGTACCACAAAAACGGGCTGGAAAGAAGCCAACGGTATCAGTGGCGGCAAGGAATACACGCTGCAGGCTGGCGGCGGCATCTGCCAGGTGAGTACCACCCTGTATAACGCGCTGCTGTGCGGCAATATCCCCATTACGGACCGTAAGGCGCATTCCATCCCATCCACGTATGTGGACAAGGGCCTGGACGCAACGGTGGATACCAGCGGCATTGATCTGAAGTTTAAGAACGATACCGGAGCGCCGATGTATATATTTGCCTACATTACGCCGGATCCGGATAGCAGCCGGTATCTTCAGATGACCGTTTCAATCTATGGCAAGCCGCTACCCGACGGAGTGACCTACAAGGCGCGCAGCGAGATCATTGAGACTACGCCGCGGCTTGAGATCAAATATGTGGATGATCCCACCATACCCATCGGTTATCAGATGGAGAAGATCAAGGCCCATGACGGGTTTAAAGCCAAAGCGTTCCTGGAAAAGTACGTAAACGGCGAGCTGGTTGAAACCAGGGAACTGTATGAAGACCGGTACCGTGGCAACGACGCGGAGTGGCATATCGGCACGGGCGATCCGCTTACGGTGCCCATACCCGAGGGTGCGATACCCATTGCAGGAACGATACCGGAAACCCACGCGCCCGTGGACGGCGACTCGGATACAGAGCCGGAAATTCCTGAGGCCACGCCCGCCGCGTAGCGGGGGATTTGTTGAAGTGCATTTTGCCGCTTGAGTGACGTCAGGCGGCTTTTTTCGGGTAACAGGGGAGTGTAAGATAGAATGAAGTGGATTGAATTTGCAGTCTATACTACGGATGCGGGGCTGGATCAGGTGGCGGCGGCTCTTACCGCAATCGGACTGGATCAGCTTGCCATTGAGGAAAGCAGCGAAAGCGTTGCCGCTTTTTTGGAGCATGCCGCGCCAAATTGGGATTTTGCGGACGCCGTTGCGCTTTCCGCCCAAAACGGCCCATGCGTAAAGGCGTATATCGCGGAGCTGCCTGAAAATGAAGCGCTGTTGACGGCCGCGCGGGATGCCGTGGCGACGCTAAGGCAAATGGATTGGCAAACGGACCCCGGCCCTCTTTTCATACAGGAAAATCTTATAGATGAAGAGGATTGGGCGAACAGCTGGAAGCAATACTATAAGCCCCTCCCAATCGGGGAAAAGCTGTTGATCTGCCCGTCCTGGGAAAGGGATACGCTCGCGCCTGCGCTTAAGCAGGGACGGCACGTGCTTTTTATGGATCCCGGCATGGCGTTTGGCACTGGCGCGCACCATACCACGCGCATGTGTCTGGAACTGCTGGACAAGTGGGTTAAGGACGGAGACACGGTGCTTGATATCGGCTGCGGCAGCGGCATATTGGCAATCGCCGCGTTGCTGCTGGACGCAGAAAATGCCCGGTGTGTGGATATCGATCCTGTGGCAGAACGCGTGGTAAAAGAAAACCTTGCGGCAAACGGCATAGATGCCGCCCGCTGTGATGTGCGTACCGGAAACTTCCTAGTGGACGAACGCTTAAGGAACGCCGTGGGCGGTGGCTATGATATCGTGGTTGCCAATATCGTGGCGAACGTTATCATCGGGCTTGCGCCGCTCGTACCGCCGCTGCTCAAAAAGGGCGGGCTGTTTATTACCTCCGGCATCATTGACGAGCGGGCGGAGGAAGTCTCCGCCGCGTTAACAAAAGCCGGATTTGACATTGTGGAACGCCTGCGCGCGGCGGAGGAAGCGCCGGAGGGCATTGAGGCTTCAGGCTGGATTGCGTTCCTGGCCAAATGGAACGGCTAGGGGGGGAGAATGGAACGTTTTTTTGTGGACCCGAGTGCGATACGGGGGAATGTGGCCATGATTACGGGCGAGGACGTCGCGCATATCACGCGCGTACTGCGCCTAAAGTCGGGGGATGAGATCCGCGTCTGCGATGGGCAGGGGTTTGAATACGCCGCCCGTTTGGCGGAGCTTAACAAGCAATCCGTTAGCGCGGAGCTTTTTGAGAAAAATCCGGTGCGCACGGAGCCCGTGCATGCCGTCACTTTGTACCAAGGGCTGCCCAAGGCGGGCAAAATGGAACTGATTATCCAAAAGTGCGTGGAGCTTGGCGTCACCGCAATCGTCCCAATGGTGACGGACCGCTGCGTGGTAAAGCCGGACGCGGATTTTGAAAAAAAGCGCGTCCGCTACCAGCGTGTGGCATATGAGGCGGCCAAGCAATCCGGCCGGGGAACCGTACCGCAGGTAAAGCCGCTTACAACGCTATCAAAAATCCCCTACGCGCGGCATGGGCTTGTTTTACACGCCTATGAGGAGGAACATGCCCGTACGCTCAAAAAGGCCTTAGAGGGCAATACGGCGGAGGATATCGCCATACTCATCGGCCCCGAGGGAGGCTTTACCAAAGAAGAAGTGGAACAAAGCGTCGCTAACGGCGCAAAGACCATTACGCTGGGTAACCGGATCTTGCGTACGGAAACTGCGGGCATGGCTATGCTCGCCATGACGCTGTACGAGCTGGAGGGCTAGTTTGAAAAAGGTCGCGTTTTATACGTTGGGCTGCAAAGTCAATCAGCAGGAAACCGATGCCATGCGCACGATGTTTGAAGGGGCGGGCTACGTGACCGTACTTTTTGAGGATACGGCGGACGTCTATGTGGTGAATACCTGTACCGTGACACAGGTGAGCGATAAAAAATCCCGCCAGATGATCGCGCGAGCCCACGCGAGGAATCCCTTGGGCGTGATTGCCGTTGTGGGCTGTTATGCGCAGCGCGCGCCGGAGGAAGTAAAAAAAATGCCCGGCGTACAGCTGATTGTAGGTACGCAGCACCGGGAGCGGATTGTGGAACTGGTGGAGAACCTGCAGGAGCAACGCGATGCCGTAGAGGATATCCGCTACGCGAAGGAATTTGAAACGCTGCCCACCGTGGTGCAAAGTTCGCGCACGCGCGTGCAGCTGAAAATCCAGGACGGTTGCGACAGGTTCTGTGCCTACTGTATCATTCCCTATGCGCGCGGCCCTGTGCGCTCCCGCCCGCTTGCTGAGGTGGAAGCGGAGCTTCGCGCTTTAGGCGAAGCGGGCGCGCAGGAGGTTGTGTTAACCGGCATCCATCTGATGAGCTACGGCAAGGACCTGGCAGAGAAGCCAAGCCTTGGCGACGTCGTACGTATCGCGGGGAGGACGCCCGGCATTGGGCGCGTACGCCTAGGCTCGCTGGAACCGGCGCTGATTGACGACGCGTTTGTAGCTGCGCTTCTGGATGTACCAAAAGAAAAACTCGCCTTGCAGTTCCATCTTTCACTGCAGAGCGGAAGCCCCGGCGTGCTTTCCCGCATGCGCCGCAGGTATACGCCGCAGGACTATGAAGCGGCGGCGGAGAGGCTGCGCAGGGCCTTTCCCGGCTGCGCGCTGACCACGGATATGATAGCGGGGTTCCCAGGCGAAACGGACGAGGAACACAGAGAGTCGCTGGCATTTGCGGAACATATGGCGTTTGCCCGGGTCCACGTGTTCCCCTATTCTAGAAGGAGCGGCACAGTCGCGGCGGAGCTTCCCGGGCAGTTGCCAAAAGCCGTCAAGGAGAGCCGCGCGCATGAGCTGATTGTCTTGAGCGATCGGATGGAACAAGAATATCTTTTGGCTCAGATCGGCACCGTCCAGCTTGTGTTGGGCGAGGAAACGGACGGTGAAATCTGCGAAGGCTACGCGGGCAATTATGTGCGTGTGCGCTATCACGGCGGCAGGGTAGGGGCGCTTGAACGGGTATCCGTTACAGGTATGGAAGACGGCGTGCTCATTGGCACGCTGACGGAATAATCATCATCAAAGAACAGGGAGGCATTGCATATGGAGGAAAGCTGTATTTTCTGCAAGATCGCTGCGGGGCAGATCCCTTGCAAGAAGGCGTATGAGGACGATCAGGTGCTGGCGTTTTTTGATATCAACGCGCAGGCACCCGCGCATGTGCTCATCATCCCAAAGAAACACATTCCATCCGCGCTTTCGCTGCAGCCGGAGCATGACGCGCTGTTAGGCGGTATGTTCCGCGCAGCGCAAAAAATCGCGCAGGATTCGGGCGTAGATCAGACGGGTTTCCGCTTGGTGTACAATACTGGGGCGGACGCCGGGCAGTCGGTGCCGCACATCCATATGCATCTCCTGGGCGGCAGGGAGCTTGCCTGGCCGCCGGGCTAATGCATTGTTAGGAAAACGGGCTGCAGTCCTTGTGCAGTACAAAGCAGAAATCCATTGGAGAGATACCATGAAAAAGCATATTTCTAAAATTGCAGCAGGCTTTTCTGCAATTACATTGATAATCACGGTACTCCATTTTATAACAGGCGTCACAAATGGCTATCTTTTTCATGGTTCGCAAAGTGAGTATGCCTACTTGCTCGGCGTATTTGCATTGTTGGGTGTATCGGTTCTCTTTTTGTGCTTGTATCGCATTATTGACTTACTTGAAAAGAAGTAGCATTTTTAGTATGTAACGCATAGGGCCGCTTACCTCATAAACAGCTTCTATACTATCATCGTCAGCGAAGTGAAGGATATTGAAGTGCCTATAATAGGGTATATAACGGAGCTAGAATTTTGCATTCGGCTCAGAATGACAGACGATTAGGTTTATCGTCACTTGGGGCCGCAGGCCCCTTTTTTATTTTTGCAATTTCCTGTTGACAAGCGAACTAACGATTGTTAGTATACTAACGAACGTTAGTTAATGAATGGTGGCAAATGGAAACAAAAGAAAGAATTTTATATGCTGCGCTGGATTTGTTCAGCCAAAAAGGATACGATGCCGTATCCGTGCGGGATATCGCGCGGGTGGTGGGCGTCAAGGAAAGCTCGCTCTACAACCATTTTCAGAACAAGCAGGACATCTACTCCTCCATTTTCGCCTTTTGTGCGGCAAAGGGAGGCGAAGTAGGCCGATCCCTTGATCTGACCAACGAGGAAGAACGTTATGTGGTGGATGAGCATATCCGTAGCTTCTACCGCAACATCACACCCGAACAGTTTGCGCATATGGCGGAAACGTTGTTTGATTACTATTTTACGGATGAGCTGAACGTCAAGCTTCGAAAAATGCTCACTATTGAACAATATCGGGACCAGGATGCTGCAAAGCGCTACCGTGAAAACGCATTTGACTCGGCGCTTGCTTACCAAACCGAGCTGTTTACTGCGCTGATACAGGAAGGCCTATTTCGCAAGGCAGACCCGTACATGCTTGCTTTGGCGTTCTATTCGCCCATATTCCTGCTGTTTTACAAATTTGACGCAACGCCCGAAGGGCATGCGGAAGCGAAGGCGCAGTTTTTGCTCCATATTGACCATTTTGTGCGGACATATGCTGTTCAGGGAACGGAAAGAGAGGAAAATCAATGAACGTCGCCATCGTCAACGGAAACGCCCGCCACGGCAGCACCTGGCACTGCAAGGAACTGTTCCTTGAGGAACTTCGCAAGTTCACTGACATCACGCCTTTTGAGTTTACGTTGCCCAGAGACATGCCTCATTTTTGTATGGGGTGCTTCAATTGCTTTTTTAAAGGCGAGCAAAGCTGCCCGCACGCAAAATGCATGCAGCCCATCGTCGAAGCGCTGACCTCGGCGGACATTATCGTACTGACGTCCCCAGCCTATGTGTTTGACGTATCGGGGCAAATGAAGGCGTTTTTAGACCACCTCGGCTACATGTGGATGGTGCACCGGCCGCATCCGTCCATGTTCCGAAAAATCGGCGTCACCATTACCACCACGGCGGGGGCAGGGCTATCGCGCACGACTGGAACCATGAAAAACAGCCTGCGCTTTTGGGGAACGAGGCGCGTGCTTTCCTTCAAATCCGCCGTGGCGGCGTCTTCGTGGGATGAGGTGAAGGAGAAAAAGCGCGTTAAGATTCAGCGGCGTATGCGTGCATTGGCAGAAGACGCCATAAAAAGCATGCGGCGCGTCGAAAAATTACCCGTCCCTCTCATCCAAACGGGTATGTTTTTTGCGGTTCGAAGCATGATGAAAAAGGGCGGGGGAAATCCCAGGGACATGGAATATTGGAAGGAGCAGGGCTGGGTTACTGGGAAAATGCCTTTTCGGAGCACGGAGATTACACAATAGCTTAAGGAGGATGGGTATGCAGTTTGGCGGCATATTAATCGGCGTTGGCACGTTTTTAATCATTGGCGTATTGCATGTGGCGGTGGTAAAGACCGAATATCATTGGGGCGTCAAAGCCTGGCCGCTCTACCTTATATGCGGAGTCTTTTGCATTGGGGCGTCGCTGTTCATCCATTCAGTGGTAATTTCCGCGCTGTTGTGCGTGCTGGGTTTTTCGCTGCTTTGGAGTATCCGTGAGCTGTTCGAGCAGAAGGAGCGCGTCAGCCGCGGCTGGTTCCCGAAAAAACCTGAAGAAATTAAGAAAGGCGACCGTTCGCTTTAAGGTCACCCACGAGCGGTTGCATAAAGCGGGCCGTCACAAAATCAGTTGCCGATTAAAGTAAAGAGGAGAAGCTTATGCGCGTCGCTTCGTTTTAGCACAAGTTAACTGATAAATTTCATGAGATAATTCGTGAGTTTTTTAAGACCAATATGCCAAATAATCGCGTAAGCAAGTGAGAAGGAGAAAAAAATCAAAAGAGCCAAAGGAATTGAGAATTGGCCGGCAATCTCTACAAAAGATGGGATGCCGATGATATACGTTAAAAATCCTATCCCAAGAGATAACGCCATGCTTGAAATGAATATAGAAAGTACCTTTCCCTTCCTGTAAAGCAATGTCCCGATAACAATACCAAACAGCCCGGTGGTAAAAATCAGGATGACTGCCTCCTGCACACTAACAACAGCAAGAATGAACGCTGAGGCAAAAAATACGGTAAAACCAAGGGGAATGCTGGAAACAGCAGCGATTGCAATGGGAAGTGTACTCAATGGACTTAAGGCCATCCCGATCATGGGCAAAAACACGGGAGCTGATTGGAATAGTACAGCCGCTGTTGTTAATATGCCTCCAATACAAACAAACCTGACTACACTCATTTTTTTCAAATTGTGTGCCTCTTTTCGGGAAATTCCTATATTTTAAATGCACTGAAGGTATATATTAAAAAATACCTTCAGTAAACGTTTCATTGTAGATGAATCACTTGCTCACATATATCTTATTGAGCCGGATTTTATCAATATCATGGGACAATTTCAAAAACAGTGCCTTGGTTAAAATCGGTCACATTCATTGACCCATAAACCCCTAAATATAATCTGGTTTGATCCAGATTCGTTCCAAGGCTGACATAATATGCTGACTGCGACCCGAAATTATAATCGGTTTCAATGATGCTGAAATCATGCAGCTTACAATCTGCGCTTGCCCTGGTATAAGCCAAAACCCCTCTTACCGGAGGCTCTGAGTCTTCATTCCGGACAAGGTCGGTAAACACAACGCTTCCCATTAAGTCAGGAATTTCATTCCCCATATATGATTGGACTCCGGTAAGTGCAGTTCCTCCAAACTTATCGGGTCGGGGATCTTGGTGAAAATAACATGTAAGAGGTTGAAGACGGTTTACTGAAGTTTCTACTGCTTCATTATAATAAGCAATTGTTTTCTGATCTGAAGGGGGATTGGAGGAACAGTCACGAATAATCGCAGTGGGAAAAGCGCCTTCCCAACC
>JAEYSE010000074.1 GCA_023435025.1 Bacillota bacterium | reverse complement strand
GTCTAATGGCAACCCGCTGCCCACGCCGCGCAGCAGCGTCATGGGCGTATGCGTATGCGCGTTGTACAATCCCGGAAGGATCAGCTTGCCGGAAAGGTTCTTTTCCGCACCGTAATCTTCTGCGGGGCGGCTTGTGCCGATGTAGCGTATGGTTTCCCCTAAGATGCCGATATACACGTCCCGCAGCACGGAAAAGCCGCTGTTCTCGTTATAAAGCAAAGCATTCGCATGGGAAAGAAGCATAATCTCCCTCCTTACAGGCGGCGAATGATCTCCCGCACATATTGCCTCAATGGCAGCGCAACGCGCTCCGCCGCTTCGTCCATTTCATGGGTGGTGATGGGCTGGTCCAACACCCCAGCCGCCATGTTCACCATAAGGGAAAGCGCAAGCACGGGGAGATTGCAGTGCGCGGCGGTGAGTGCTTCCGTCACGGTGGACATCCCCACGGCGTCCGCGCCCAATATCCGCGCTGCGCGGATCTCGGCGGGCGTTTCAAAATGCGGTCCCACAAAGAACTGGTAAATGCCTTCATGCACCGTAAGAGAGGAACCTTTGGCGCATTCCTTTGCGAGTTCCCGCAGGGATTTCGTGTATACATCGCACAGGTCGAAAAAACGCAGGCCGAATTCTTCCATATTCTTTCCCCGCATAGGGCTTGCGCCGGTCAGGTTGATGTGATCCTTTATGATCATGACGTCGCCCACGCGATAATTGGTGTTCACCGCCCCGGCGGCGTTGGTGAGGAGCACTGTCTTAACGCCCAAAAGCTTGAACAACCGCACGGGTATTGCGAGCTGCTCGTAGGAGTACCCCTCATAATAATGGAAACGGCCGGACATGCAGACGACGTTCTTCCCGGCGAGCTTGCCCAACATCAGCTTGCCCGCGTGGGTCGGCGCGGTGGAAAGCAGAAAATTCGGGATATCCGCATACGGGATTTCCACGGCGTCCTCAATTTCCTCCGCGAGCAGGCCCAGCGCGGTACCCAGTATGATGGCAACTTCGGGCACAAAATTTATTTTGCTTTTGACATACTCCGCGCTTTGTGTATAGCATGCGTATTCCATAATCATTTCCTTTCCATTGCGGTTTTCAGGGAACTTGTGGATTTGATCGTACTTTCATACTATCACACCCTGCCCGCATGTCAACGGATGCAAAATGGCGGGCAGACACATGGATCTGAGACGTGAAACAACACAGGAAATGCCGTTTTTTGCAATATTTACGTTTACATTTTTTTCGTGCGTAGGTATACTCAAAGTATTACGGCAGGGGTTTTTACGGAGGCATACATGGATTGGAACTATGTCCCGGAGCTTATTGCCATTGTCGTGCTCGGGATTTTGTTAACGTTCCATAGGAAATCGGCGCTCATACGCACCAGGCGGGACATACTGTTTGTGCGCTGTATTGTGGCCGCCATCGTAACGACGTTTATTAATGTAATTTCGGTCATTACCATCATTCACGCAAACACGTTGCCCTCGTGGATATCATGGCTCTTCAGCGATCTGTTCTTCTTGATAATCTCCACAATGGTGGTGGCGTTCGGGCAGTATTGGCTCCATATCGTATATGAAGACTCACCCAAAAGCGCATACCATACCTTTTGTACGGTAATTGGGTATGTAATTGTCGCCGTCATGGCCGCCGTTACCGTTCTGAACCGCTTTACGCCCATCCTGTATTCGTTCAGCACGCAAATGCAGTATGTGCGAGAAGACTTCAACCGCCTGCCGTTCTTTTTGTCCATGGTCTATATTATTTTTGCTGTGATTGCGCTTTCCTTGCAATGGAAGAACATTTCAAGCCCCACACGGCAGGCTTTGGTAACGGCCCCCGTTTCTCTCATACCGTTCATATTTATTGGCAATTTCTTTCCAAATGTGCAACTGCAGGGCACGGCGTTTATGGTGAGCCTGTTGGTGCTGTATTTGAGCCTGCACAGCAACGCCTCGGCGTATGATATGCTTACGGGCAGCTTCAATCTTAGTTCGTTCTATGTTGCGCTGCACCGGCAATACGTCGCTCTGCCGCCGCGTGCCTTCATCCTGTTTTCCTGGCAAAACTATGACGTCATCCGCAGCGAATACGGGCACCAGCCGGCGGACGAATTGACCAAGGCGGTAGCGGAATACCTCAAACAAATTTATGGGCAACAAAACGTCTACCGCATCGCGGAGGACGAATTTGTCTGCGCCATGATGGAGCATGTGGGGTACCGTAATATGGAGGAGGCCTACGAACACCTCAACGCGGATTGGCTGACCGGAAGCATGCTATGTAGATTGGATTTCTGTGCGGCCTATTATGAGGCGTTACCCTCCAAGATATTGGGGCAGGATATCCTGCCATACCTCAAATACGGCGTAGGTCAGGCAGGCAAAAGCGGCAGAAGCGGAATCGTGGCCTGTACGGAGGAGCTGCTTTCCAGCTACGCGTGCGAGCGTGAGATCATCGCTGCGTTAAAAGCGGCCATCAAAAGCGGCGCGTTTTCACTCAATATTGATCCGGTTATAAAAATTGAAAATGAAACCCGCAGGCTGTTTGGCGCTGATTGCGGCATCGGGTTTCAGCTGGAAGGATGCGGCACATACTCGGAAGAGCAAATTATGCGCGTGGCGGAGCAATTCAATCTTCTAAACCCCATCAACGAACTGCTGCTGCGCCGCGCCTGTGCGTTCCAACGGCAACTGAATATCATGGGCATGGGGGACGTCGTGCTGTTCTGCGAAATCACGCAGACCCAGCTAATGAGTGAAAGCATCATACAGCGCATACTCAATATCATAGAGGAAGAGCATGCGGATATCCGCTGCATCAAGCTGCAGCTTGCCGGGCAATTTGTCAACCTCGGCCCGCGCGTCCGGGAAAACCTGCTGCAGCTAAGCCAAAAAGGAGTCGGTGCCTGCATCAAGGACACTTCCCAGAGCAGTATGGATGATTTGCTGACAACGCCTTTTTCCTATGTGAAGCTTAATGAGGCGGAGCTGTTTGGCATGGGCCTTTCGGCCCGGCTCAACGCGTATTTCAAGCTAACGCTTAAGTTTTTTGAGCAGTTCAACACCGTTGTCATCGCAGGCAACGTGGTCTCCGAAGAACATGTGCAATATCTTGAATCGCACGGGTTTGCATATATGCAGGGTCCAGGCGTGATGCCGCCCATGCAGCAGGAAGAATTTATCCGCAGGCTGAAGGAGGAGCGGCGGATTGCAGTCACTTCCTCCTAAAGATCACGCTAAAATGCAAAAGCGCCTCCCGCTTCAATGGAACGGGAGGCGCTTTATGATTGTTATTTCCCGATGATTCGTGTCCCGGTTTCGCCGTTAATGGCCTCGCGTGCCTTTTGCAACAGCGTAATGAGCGCCTCGCGTCCCGGCTTGGAAGCGGCGAATTCCACCGCGGCCTGCACCTTGGGCAGCATGGAGCCGGGGGCAAAATGACCTTCCTTAATCAGGCCTTCCGCATCTTTGACCGAAATCTGATCCAGCCACTGCTGTTCGGGGGTGTTGTAGCGAATGGCCACCTTCTCTACCGCCGTCAGTATAATAAGGAGGTCGGCGTTGAGTTCCTGAGCCAGCACGCAGCTTGCAAAATCCTTATCGATTACGGCGGGCATACCTTTTAGGTGCCCGTTTTCCTGTTCCATCACTGGAATGCCGCCGCCGCCGCCGGCGATTACGACCTGCCCGGCTTCCACCAGCGCGCGGATGGTTTCAATCTCCACAATACGCTGCGGGCGAGGGGAAGCGACTACGCGCCGGTATCCGCGACCCGCGTCTTCCATAACGGCATGGCCTGCCGCAGCGAGCTCATCCGCCTCCATTTTGGTCAAGAAACGGCCGATGGGCTTGGTGGGCTTTTGAAATGCGGGATCGTCCGCATTGACCACTACCTGCGTAATGACGGTGGAAGAGGGCTTTGCAATACCACGGTGCAGTAGTTCTTCGCGCAGCGCATTCTGCAGATCGTACCCGATATAGGCCTGGCTCATAGCCACGCACATGGAAAGCGGGATGTTCTGGCTTTCCATGGCCAGGTTGATCATACCCACCTGCGGGCCGTTGCCGTGGGAGATTACCACGTCATGCCCCTGTTCAATCAAGTTTGCTATCGCAACGGAGGTTATCTTTACCGCCTCCATCTGCTCCTTGAGGTTGTTACCCAGGGCGTTGCCACCCAAAGCAATGACGATACGCTTGCCCATTGCGCTCTCCTTCCGATCATATAAAGATTAATTTTATATGGAACATGCGGCACACGGCATCTTTGCCATGCAGTAGGACAGACCTATCATATCATATCGATTGTTCGGATTCTACTGGTTTTAAAAATTTATTTTTTCCTGCTAAAAATTTTTTAGCAGCCGCTACAGAGTGCCTTTTTATTCTTATAGCACGGCAGATGCCCCGCGATTTTGCGGCAATTTCCTTTCCCATCCACAGTCCTATCATAGTTGCCCGGCCTGCCAATATATTTAATGCAAATTGAATAATATGGAAGGCGTTATATGGGACAGAGCAGCTTTAGAAATCCCACCGACGAGCAGAGGCGTGCGATGCTGAGAGCGGCACTGGAGCGGGCAGGCAGGCCGGAGGATTACGAGAATATTATAAAACTTTTAAGCCCGCCGCCGGATGTCCTGACATACAGACGGCCCGGGGATATGAAAAACATGCGTATCGGCGTTATCGGCGGGGGACTTGCGGGCTTGTGCGCCGCGCATGAGCTGAGAAAGCTGGGGGCGGATATCACGATATTTGAATCTCACAGGGATCGGATTGGCGGCAGGGTGTATACCTGGTACTTTGATAAGGCTTACCAGTATTACGGCGAGTTCGGTGCGGTTCGCATTCCCGTATCCCACGAAACCACATGGTACTATCTGAATCTTTTACATTTATGTACTGAATCCATGGCGGCACCCCAGGCGAACAATTTTATATATGCTCATGAAACAAGAATTCGGCGGGAGCCAAGCGGAAGGAATATCAATGAGTTTTTATATCCCCTGTATCCGCTCAATGAAATGGAACGGCTTACCCCTTGGAATGAACTGAGCGATTATGCCACGAATACCATGCTTTTGAGTCTCTCCCCTGAGAAGAGGAAGCAAATTCTTCAGATACTCCCGGAGTATTCCATAGATTACGCGGATATTACCCGATTAAGCAGCCGCCAGGTTTTTGAGCAACTGAATCTCAGCCAGGGCGCAATCAGCCTCCTCTCAGCTGTGGAACCTTTGACCGGGGCGCTATTGGATGTCAGCCATGATGAAGTCATGAGCAGCGAGTATTCGCTTGATTTTCTCAATGTCTATCGGATATGCGGCGGCATGGTGAACCTGCCGCTTGCGTTCTATTATTCCTTAATCAGCGCCAACCCACCGGAATATTCGCTGCCTCCCGAGCAGTTGGGAGCCGTCTCCATCCTTTTGGGGAATGCGGTAACGGGCATCTCGCTTTCACGCGACGGCCAACAGGTACACATTCGCTATTCCGGGCTTGATCGCAGGGAGGAAGAGGAGCACTTTGACTATGTGGTCTGTGCGATTCCCTTTGCAACGCTAAGAGAAGTATCCATAACGCCTTTTTTCAGCAACCAGAAAATGCAGGCTATACGTGAACTGAACTATCCCAACGCCATGAAATCCCTGATGCTCTTTAAAACCCGTTTCTGGGAGGAAGACGCCCCATATGGCCGGATGAACGGGGGTATTTCCTTTACGGACCTTCCTATTCAGTCCATTCTCTACCCGACGGATCATGTCCGGTGCGAAGAAGCGGAATACTGCGGCCCGGATACGCCCGGCGTTATTACAGGCGCATACAATATTGGCCAGGACTCCACCCGCGTTTGGAACCAGGACGCCGCCCGGCGCTTCCGGGAAGTCATAGACAACATCGCGAGGGTACACGGCATTCTGGCGGATGACCTCAGCTCGCTCATACTAGACCACAAGACGGTGGAATGGAATTCACAGCCCTGGGCCCGGGGTGCCTTTGCGGCAAGCGGGCCGGGGCAGAAGGTTAATTTTCTCTACGCCATGCAGCAGCCGGAGTATAATTGCAGGGTTGTATTTGCCGGAGAGCATATATCCGTAAAGCAAGGCTGGATACAGGGCGCGTTATATAGCGCGCGGGTCGCTGCCAACCAGATCGCCAGAGGGTGCTAGCGTATAAAAAGGGGATGTCGCAGCAAAGCCGCGACATCCCGTAATTCTTATTGATTAAAGCCGATTGAGGAAGAGAAAACCCCAACGCTTAGCTTTTCTCTCCCTGCGTGACGGCTCTGAGGCCTAGTGCCTGTAGGCCTGGCCCATCGGGAGGCTTAATCAGCCAAGTGGAACAATCCCTTGCTTACATGTGCTTAAACCGCACACATTTTATCAATGCCAGGGGCTGTTATCCTGGTTGTTGTTGGCCTTCTCGTTGCCCGTCTTTGCCTTGCCCTGAATTTCGGGTACAGGGGGGACGTCGTTCTTTTTAATATGCAGCCGCTTATTGCTCTCTGTGCCGTGCGGCGCTTCCACATTGGGGCGGCGCATTCCCGCTTTTGCCATGGTTAATCCTCCTTACACGTGGTTATGTTCTGCGGATTGCTTCTTATCGTTCTTGCTTTTATTTGCGCTTTCCTGGGTGAGCGGCGTTTGG
The DNA here is from genome assembly GCA_023435025.1 of Bacillota bacterium. Taxonomy (GTDB): domain Bacteria; phylum Bacillota; class Clostridia; order Christensenellales; family CAG-138; genus JAEYLA01. The sequence continues at coordinate 18,779 of JAEYSE010000074.1, read as the reverse complement.
TTGTTTGCCTTTTGCTCCCGCACGCCCTTCTTGTCTATTTGACTGTCCTTTGCCAAGGCGAATACTCCTTTCTTGTAGTGTTACCCATAGTTTTTTCCGCATAGGCGGTTTCTATCACGACGCTTTGAGCTGCAAAAAAGCACGGGATACAAAAAAGAGCCGCGCGTTTGCGCGGCTCTTTTGGGAGATCTGTCTGAACTTACTTCGCGTTGCCGGCAGCCTTCGTGATAACGCTGATCATGTCGGTAACATGGATGGTGACGGAGCTGACGAGGTCCGCGGCGGAAGGCGCGCCTTCGGTGAGCGCAATGCCGGTCACTTCGTCAACGGTCTTGCCGGTCACATACTTTGCGAATGCTTCTGCCTGCTCGTTCCATTCCTTGCCGATGGGGGAGGCGGGCTTCATGTTGTATTCGGGGCCCAGCTCCAGCTTGGTCTTGAAGCTAGCAGCGAGATCCGAGGTGATCTTGCCTTCCACGGTGAAATTAACGTTGGTCTGGGAAGCATCGATGTAGCAGCTGGTGATCTTGCCGTCTTTACCAAAGGTGGTGGCGCTGTAGTGGGAATAAGCCTGTGCAAGGCCTTCCGCATCGGCGGCTGCGTCCTTGGACTTCGCAATGGAGGTGGTTACGCCAAGGCCCAGCGTATCGCCGGCTTTTGCGCCAAGATCTTTCGCGTTGGCAACGGCCTTCGCGATGGCTTCGATGTAACCGTTGATATGAACGGTGACGGAGCTAACCAGGTCGGCGCCGGTGGGGGAGCCTTCTTCGTTAAGCGGGATGGCCTTGATTTCGTCAACGGTCTTGCCAATTACGTAGGCAGCCAGAGCGTCAGCCTGCTCGTTCCATTCCTTGCCGATGGGGGAAGCGGCCTTCATGCCATATTCGGGGCCCTTTTCCTGCTTGGACTTGATTACGGAGTCAAGCGGGGTGGCAATGGTGCCGGTTGCGGTAAAGGCAATTTTGGTCTGCGCGGTGTCGATCTTGCAATTGAGGATCTTGCCGTCTTCGCCAACGAGAACTGCCGCGACGATGGAATCGACTTGGGCATTGCCGTCCTTCTCGCCGGGTTCTTTGGAAGATCCGATGGAGCTGACGACGCCTAAGCCCGTCTTTACGGATTTGGCACCGCAGCCTGCAAATGCAAACAATGCAAGAACCAGAACTAAAGTCAACGCGATGTACTTCTTCATAGTGTCCTCCTGATTTTTATATACTTCCGACGGCAAAGAGCCGACGATTGAGTATACGTAGTATGTCAGATAATAAATTAACAAAATATGAAGATCGTGTCTATATGAAATATGCAGATAGAATGCGTGAGAACAAGAGATTTTACGTTTGTTGGCAACCACGACACGCAAAAAGCGCTCATATGTAGCTAAAACGGCGAAAAACGCGCGTAAATGGAATCTGCCCCAAAGCGTTTGCCGCAGTACATGAAAAACTTGTAAGTACCGTCAAAAATATGGTACACTTATTTGCAAAATATACAGGATGTGCACCTGTTGGCAACAGATTCCTACCTATAATGTACGGAGTTTTCATGGATTCGAAACACTGTATCACAACGCATAACAATATTAAATTTGATCCGTTTCAGGCCAGGGAAGCGGATATCCGCATTGAAGATATCGCCCACGCGCTTTCGCTTATCTGCAGGGCGAACGGGCACTTTAAAATTTTTTATTCCGTGGCGCAGCATTCTGTTTTTTGCGCACTGGAGGCTGCGGCCTGCAGCAGCAAAAAGACGCAGCTTCACTGCCTGCTGCATGACGCGGCGGAGGCGTACTTGGGCGACGTCACGCGCCCGGTCAAGCGGTATTTTCCGCTGTTCGCGCAGGCGGAGGAACAGCTCCAACGGGTTATTTACAGGGCGCTCCAGGTTGAACCTCCCACGGATATGGAACAGCGAGAGGTCAGGCGCATTGACGACCGGCTGCTGTACCACGAATTTTTGACCTACCACGGCAGCGAAGTCTGGGACGTGGCGCCCGAACTGTTGATTACGCTGCCCACGGAAGAAATTCCGCACCGTGAAGCGGAGGAAGCATTTCTTCGACTGTTTGAAGAGCTAAAGGGATGATAATTGCCGTTTTCAGGCCAAAGAGGCGTGGTGGGAGCGCAAAGAGCCGGGAACGGGTGCAATAAAATTGCAAGGAGAATAATATATGATCCGCTTGCTCAGAGAGAACGAATATGAAGCCGCAAAAGCGCTTGTCGGACGCGTGTTCGATACGTATGTTGCGCCGGAATATTCGCAAGAAGGTGTAGAGAGCTTTTATGCATCCCTCCGTGCAATCGGAACTCTGACGCAACAAAGCGAAGCGCCGGCGCAGCTCTTTGGGTATTTCATGTGCAATACGCTGGCGGGGGTTATTGCCACGCGGGAGTGTGAGCATATTTCTTTGCTTTTTGTAGCGCCGGAATACCAAAGAAAAGGCGTTGCCCGGGCGCTACTCCAGTTTGTGAGGCAGGACGCCGTGGCGGCGGAAGTGGAGTATATTACCGTCAACGCCGCCCCCAATGCAGTGCCGATATATGAACGGCTGGGCTTTGTGGCTGTGGGGCCGGAGGAGGAGCGCTGCGGCATTCGTTACACGCCTATGCGGTATTTGCTCAATACCGCGTATACTCTGCGCCCATGGCGCATGGAGGACGCAGAGAGCGTTGCGGAGTTTGCCAATAACCCCAAGATCGCAAAAAATCTGCTAAACGTCTTCCCCAGTCCATATGGACTGGAGGATGCGAAAGAGTATCTCGCACGGTGCATAGAGGCGGGGGAGGAAAGGCAGCTTACCCGCGCCATTGAGGTAGACAATCGCGCGGTCGGCAGTATCGGTATTTTTCTGGGCGAGGACGTCTATGAGAAATCCGCGAAAATCGGATATTGGCTGGGCGAGCATTACTGGGGGCGGGGTGTGATGACGCGCGCGGTCCGGGAACTTTCTGAACTTGCCTTTTCCAAATATGATATTGTCCGCATACAGGCCGAGGTATTTTCGGGTAACAAGCCTTCCTGCCGTGTGCTGGAACGCGCCGGGTATACGTTTGAAGGCATAAAGCGCTGTGCCGTCTATAAAAACGGCAGCGTACAGGACCTGCATACCTACGCCCTGGTGCGTGAAAAGTTCCAGCCGGAGCTTCGGCACATCAACGCCTGCGTCGAGCCCGCGTATGACGCGCTGAGCGATGCGAGGACGCTGTTCGAAGAGTACGCCAATATGCTGGACATCATGATTTACTTTGAAACGTTTGACGAGGAGTTAAGTTCCCTGCCAGGCATTTACGCGCCGCCGCAGGGGCTGCTGCTTCTGGCTCGCTGGGAAGGGCAAGCCATCGGCTGTGTCGCGCTGAAGCCTTTGACTGAAGGCCGCTGCGAACTCAAGCGCCTTTATGTCAAGCCCGCATTCCGCGGCATGCATGTGGGGCGGCGGCTGGCGGAGCACGCCATACAGGAGGCAAAGGCCATCGGCTATACGCAGATGCTACTGGATTCACTGGATATGCTGCAGGATGCTATCGCCCTGTTCCATAAGCTGGGGTTCGCGGAGACCATATCGCTGTATGGGCCGCCCAAGCCCGGGCTTGTGTATATGTCGCTGGATCTGAGTGAGTAAATTCGAAAAAGTGCCTTGGCACTTTTCGATGATTACAGGAACAACCTGTGCCTATGGCACGGGCGGTTGTCCCAAAATGTTTCGCGCGCGGATAATGATGTAGAAATGTATCCACGTTTAATTCCGTAACCTCCATAGCGCCAGTTTTTTCAAAAAGTTCAACTATATTGGCTAACTATAATGGCTTTAAATATTAATAATGGCAAATTATAAAGCTGATTAATGATACGGGGAATTTTGGTGTAAATCAATATCTTAAAGGAATTTCTGATTTTATAATACTCATCTCTCCAAACCCATAATCAAGCGAAGCTAATAATTGTTTTATTCCTTTTTCTTTAAGTTCACTATTCAAGGATGGACCAATTCCAATGCGTGTTATCGCCCAACATTCTTCTTCGTTCCAAAAACAAATTGGCATTTTTATGAAAGGAATTATTACTCCATTGACAATTCGAAAATCATACATTTTTATGTTCTTCTGTTTATATTCGTAAGTTAAACTACTTAATTCATCTTTTGGCGCAATCGCTATAAATCTATATTCATCCTCTTGCGCAAAACACTCGTTTTTAAAAAAGAGCGATGCATAAGAAAGCCAACATTTAAATTCCGAGTGAATTTTGGCATCTAACTCAGGAGATCTTTTATATTTACACCAAACATCATATAATTTCTCAACCTCAACCAAAATTCTTTTTTGCTTATCATCACTATAATAGATTACATCGCCCTCTTCCACTGCAACTCCGGTGTCACGGTCAATCCACTCATCAACTAAAGCATATGTATTTAAGTTTATATAGTATCCGTCATATGTACCATTTTTCGCGTAATATTTCCACATATCCAAGCTATCTTCTTTCCTTGATGCGGAAAGAACAAAATATCTGCAAGATATAGGGTCTTCCATTCCATCAATGTAAGCAAATTCCGAATCCTCGTAAGTGCTTATTTTCTCGTTTGAGAGCAGATTATAAAAGTCCTTATCATACTCATTTTTATGAATAAACCAGAACTTTTTTAATTCGGAATTGATTTGGATGCGTTCATTATAATCGTTAAGATATTGGCAATCTGTGAAGTATAAATGCCGATTTTGGAGTATGCCAATTAACCCTTCTGGAGAAGTATAATGAAAAAATGTTCCACACCACGAATTCGTTGCTCCGTCTTTGCTAACTACGTTCTGAGTTAAAGTATTTTTTCCCAAGCTTTTTTTGTGCAACAGTTCTTCGCCTATCCGGTATTTTTTCGTTGCCATACATGCTTCCCCAATTACAAAAGCTATATGGATTATTATAGCATATTGCAGATGCTTCATGAAGGTTGCTATAAGACTTTCTAGCAGCATATTGAGAGACACCTCTTTTAGCTTCTAGTGCACAAAGATGCCGCCCATCAGTTTGTAGGCGGCATCCCGTATGATAAGTTATTCAAAATACAAATTTCCGACTTGGCAGATGATAAGTCGATAAGCCGCTTTCTTTGTGTCTCATCAACGGAGTTCAGTTCATTTAATGCTACAGCCCTTTTTGCAGCAACTTTTCCAAAGCCTCCAAATCATACACCGGCGCTTTGCAGGCAAACCCCTCACAAAGGTAATAGGCAGCACCTTTTTCCGGGTATGGGTAATCCCGCGTAAATGGGGCAACTGTCTCCAGCGCGAGGGCGTTGGACGTGGTTTTCGCAAGCACAAGCACGGAATGTTTGACAGTACCCGCAAGGCGGGCAACTTCCGACCAATCCCGTTCTTCCCGGCTCACGCACAGCAGCATATTTTCCGGATATACCGCTTCAGCAATGGCGAGAAGCGCGAAGCAGTGAGCCATGGGGGAGCGCGTGGCGTGGGCGGCAAGGAAGCCAAGCTGCTGATCAGCTTTGTCCCGCCACATGGTTTCTCCTGTGAGCCGCCACAGGCGGGAAAGCAAAAGACCCGCTGCGGAGTTGCCGGAGGGCAGCGCGCCGTCATAGACCTCCTTCGGGCGGCTGATCAGCGCTTCCCCTTCTTTGGAATAGGCAAACAGACCGCCTGTGTCGTCTCCAAACAGCGTGAGCATCCGTTCGGCAAGGAATGCCGCACGTACAAGCAGCGCCGCGTCAAAGCTTGCGGCATAGAGCTCCGTTAGGGCAAGCCCATAAAACGCGTAATCGGCAAGCAGGCCCATATGGTCGGCGCGACCATCCCGGTAGCGGACAAACAAATCCCCCTTTATAGTGGTCAGCCGCTTTTCTATACTTTTTTGCGCATTCCGCGCAGCTTCTAAATAAGCCTCGTCCCCCAGTATGAGGTACGCGCGGGCGCAGGCGCAAATCATCAGCGCGTTCCAAGCGGTCAACTGCTTATCATCCGTGGCGGGAGGAACACGCTCTTTCCGCACAGAGAAGATCTTTTCCCGCAGCGCAAGCAGGGTACCGTCCGGTACGGGCGTATCCGTATGATGCAGCAGGTTGGGAATGGACTTTCCTTCAAAATTGCCGCGCTTGGTGATGCCATAAAATGTGCAGAATGCGTCCGCATCGTTTGAGAGTGCACTCTGCACTTCCTCCGGCGTAAAGAGATAGAATTTGCCTTCCTCACCTTCGCTGTCCGCGTCCTGTCCGCAGTAAAACCCGCCTTCCGCGTCGATCAGCTCACGCAGCACATAGCGTAATGTCTCTTCGGCCGCGAACCGAAGCGCGGGAGTATTTGCCTGGCGATACCCTTCCAGATACGCCATAGTAAGCAGCGCGTTGTCATAGAGCATTTTTTCAAAATGCGGCACCAGCCAGCGCCGGTCTGTGGAGTAGCGTGCAAACCCGCCGCCGATATGGTCGAACAAACCGCCGCGGTACATGTGCTTCAGGGTCTCAATCGCCTGTTCCTTCGGCGTTTCCTTTCCCGTTTCCTGCGCATAGCGCAGCAAATATAGCAGGATATGAGGCATGGGAAATTTGGGGGCCTGCGAAAAGCCGCCGTACTGCGTGTCATAATATTGTGAAATGGACGCTGCGGCTTTGTGCAGCATGGCCTCTTCCGGCGCGCGCGGAGGTAGCGCCTTTTTTGCCTGGTTTCTAAGATACCGAGCGGTTTCCTCGCCCTGCGCTTCCGCGCGTTCGCGTTCGCTCTTCCATAGCGATGCTATGGCGGGTAACAGTTCCGTCATGCCCGCCAGCCCGTGCCGGCTTTTCTTAGGTAAGTAGGTCGCCGCAAAAAACGGCTTGGCCTCCGGGGTCATGATGATGGTCAGCGGCCAGCCGCCCTGGCCGGTATACGCCTCGCAGACCGCCATGTATATGCTGTCGATATCCGGCCGTTCCTCGCGGTCCACCTTGATGGAGACAAAGTCTCGGTTCAAAAGCTGCGCAACCTCTTCGTCCTCAAAGGATTCCCGCTCCATTACATGGCACCAATGGCAGGTGGCGTAGCCGATGGAAAGGAATATGGGTTTATCCTCCGCCTTTGCTTTCTCAAATGCTTCTGAATTCCAGGGGTACCAATCAACCGGGTTGTGGGCGTGCTGAAGCAGGTAGGGGGATTTTTCGTGAACTAAACTATTGGGTACTCGAGTTGGATTTGTCACAGGGTATCACCTGCCTTTCGCTGCAAACTCTTATGTAGTATGCGCGAAAATGTGGATACTATGGCAAAAGAGAAATTAGGTGATGCGGTGTATTTCTTACGTGATGCTGAAGGGACGCCTAAAACACCTTTAATTATTTTTCCAGGATAGATAGATGGTATAGTTGCCATGGAACCTAGGGGAAGCTCCGCTTCTATTTATTGTTACACCAGCACACTTGTAGATTTACAATAATTACGAGGTTCTCAATTGGTCTATTGGACACATGCCCGTAGGCGGTTGCACTGCGCTTTTGCGCGGGCAATTCTTGTGTATCTTAGAACGTGAAGCGGTTGATTTTTGCTTTCAAAAGCTGTGCCTGTGCGCTCAGCTCCTCGCTTGCAGCCGCCGCTTCTTCTGCGGTGGCGGAATTTGTTTGCACCACCTCCGACATCTGCTCGATGCCCCTGTTTACCTGCGAAATAGCCGTCGCCTGATCATTTGATGCTGTGGCGATATCGCCTACAAGCTGTGCCGCGTTTTCCACCGCTTCGACGATGCCCTTAAGTTCCGCGGCGGTCTGGTTGGCGACTTTTGTCCCAGCGTCCGTCCTTTTTACCGAGCCCTCGATAAGCGCCGTCGTTTCGCGTGCGGCGTCTGCGCTCTTTCCGGCAAGGTTTCTTACCTCCTCGGCCACTACAACAAAGCCCTTCCCGTGGATGCCCGCACGCGCCGCTTCTACTGCAGCGTTAAGTGCAAGGATGTTCGTTTGGAACGCAATCTCATCGATCACCTTGATGATCTTTGAAATATCCTCAGATGCCTCGTTGATCGCCTTCATTGCCTGCTGCAACGTTTCCATCTGCCCGCTGCCGCGCTTGGCGCTCTCCTTCGCAGAAGCCGAAAGCTCGCTTGCGCGGTTGGCCTTCATGGCGTTGTCCCTCGTTTGCACGGCGATGTCCGCAATTGAAGCCGTAAGTTCCTCGATAGAGCTTGCCTGCTCGGTTGCGCCCTGCGAAATGGTCTGGCTACCATCGGATACCTGCTTGGTGCCCCCAGCAACCTGCTCTGCTGCTGTGTTGATGTCCGATAGGATTTCACTTAAGGATTCAGCAATGCTGTTGATGGAGTTTTTCATCTGCGCGAAGTCGCCCTTAAACTCGGAGTTCACCCGCGCGCGAAGGTTGCCTGAGGAGATCTCCGCAAGGACCCTTGCGGTTTCCGCGATGTACGAACGGATGCTTGCAACGCTTTCAAGTAGCTTTCCGGCTATGGCGTTTAAGATGCCGTGTGCCGCCTTTGTATCCGTGTCGGCCTCTTGTATTTTTACCGTGAGGTTGAGATTGCCTTCAGCGAGGCTATCCATGCTTGTTAAAAGCGCCTGTACGCCTTCCCCCATGAAAAGCGCCTGTTTCTCCTGCACGAGGCTCGATGCCTGTAGGCTATCGAGCACCTCACGGAGCTCTGCGTTACTCTTTTCCACATTGTTAATAATCTCTCGGCCCCACCTCGCCAGAAAATACAGCGCGGCAATTTGACCGTTGATCAAGAAAAAAATTGAGAGGAAGTGTGGCACACTATTGTCAGAGCTAAGTAGGTTATCGGGCTTTAGAAGGTATACCGCAAGAAGTAGCACATTTATGATTCCGCCGTATACAAGCAGAAGTTTTTGATCGAAGTATAGCGCTGCAATCACCAGAAGCAAACAGACCATATAGTGGCGGTCAAGCGAGAAATTATTGGTGTAAACCACAACAAACACGGCAAGTGCCGGAATCAGTACCATCAAAAGGGATTTTGCAAACCGGTTGAGCTTTAAAAAATATACGCCCGTTATTATTAAACCCACGGCGAGCGCTTCGATGGTAACGGGAATTTGTTTTCCGGTATTCCTCAAAAACACCTGCTCAACGATCAACGCGATCATTACCCATATAATGATGAGCGCAACCTTGTCCACGCGCCTGAGGTCATAGCCCTTAGAAACGTCATCCGCCCTTTTTTTCATGATAAACCCTCCTGCAAAAAATGACCAAATTTACATAATAATTTCGGTTCTTTTTTAAGAGGGATGAGCAACTTACAGCGGAATAGATAAATTTCTATCAAAAAGGCCTTCTGCCTATCACGGAGGCCCGTATCGATAGGCTTGCAACACGCTTCTTTTGCACCGAAGCCGCTTCTGCCGCATCAGAAAACGTGAAGCGGTTACCTTCGCCTTTCCAGCGGTATTCCTCGCATTCAGGAAATGGTTTATCTTCCCCTTGGAAGCGGGAATCAAAGAGATAACGCGCTTGAATGAAAGCATAGTACAGGAATTTTGCACATTTTTAAAAAACTCAAAAAATACTATTGACATTGACGTAACGTAAAGGTGTAACTTGAAGTTGTCAGGAGGTTGAAACATGGAATACACGGTGCAAAAGCTTGGAAAGTTGGCGGGAATCAGTACCAGGACCCTTCGATATTATGATGAGATTGGACTTCTTAAGCCGGCAAGAATCAATTCATCCGGATATCGGATCTATGGAAAGCAGGAAGTGGTGAAACTCCAGCAGATCCTGTTTTACAGGGAGCTTGGGATGAATCTCGAAGGCATCACGGACATTATCCAGTCGCCTTGCTTTGACTACACGCTTGCCCTGAAGGAGCATCGCGAAAAACTCCTGGCAAAACGGGAACAGCTTAATACATTGATTGCGAACGTCGAAAAGACGATCGCGGAATCGGAAGGGAGCTTGGTTATGACAGACAAGGAAAAATTCGAAGGCTTCAAACAGCGTCTGATTGACGAAAACGAAGCGAAATATGGACAGGAGATCAGAGATAAATACGGGGCAGAGCAGGTGGAGCAATCCAACCGCGCATTCAAAAGCATGACGAAGGAACAGTATGATGCGTTCGAAAAGCTGGGTGTTGACGTGCTTGTGACATTGAAGGAAGCGTTCGCCACAGGCGACGCGGGCGGCGCGCTCGCACAGAAGGCCGCAGACCTCCACCGCCAATGGCTCACGTTCACATGGGGCAGCTACTCCAAGGAGGCTCATGCGGGTGTGACGCAGATGTATGTTGACGACGAACGGTTCACAGCCTACTACGACAAGGAGCAGCCGGGCCTGGCGGCGTTTTTGAGGGACGCGGTGCTTGTTTACACCGGGATGAACAAGTAAGCGGGTTGGTTCGCAACTTAAAGAGCGATTGGTAAATCCAATCGCTTCTTGCGTTACCCGAAGTTGACGCGGTTGGAGGAGGGCATTATGCCCTGAATTATAAATCTTTGTCGTTCCGCTTGCGAACTGACTTTCTCTCTTCCTTTTCAAAATACAGCGTCGCGTTGATTTCGCTGCCGATGAGCATCACCATGCTCGAAAGATAAAGCCACAGCATCAGTACGATTACCCCGCCCAGGCTGCCGTAGAGACGCGCGAAATTGGCGAAGTTGTTGACATATGCAGAAAAAAGCATGGAGCTTACCACCCAAACCACACTTGTAAACGCCGCTCCGGGAAGTACCTCTTTTGCCCGCAGCGTGCGGTTGGGGATTATGGTATAAAGAAGTGTGAACAGGACAAGCAGCATCCCGACGGGCAGTATCAGCTGCAGGATGTGGGAAAGCGTTACCCCGCTGCATGACCAGCACAGCTTTTCGGAGATCTTGGCAATAAGCATATCTCCAAACACGATAGCCACCATTTCCAGAAGAATGGAAAACGCAATCAGCAACGTAAACAAAATCGCCATAGCGCGTACTGTATAAAATTTGCGGGTCTCCTTGCAGTCATACGCGCGGTTTAGGCCCCGGGCGATGGCCATGAAGCCGTTGGAGGAGGACCATATCGCCAAAATGACGCTGATGGAAAGTATATTTGGGCGGTTGGTCGCAAATATTTCGTTGACTGTTGTTGCTACCACCGCATATGCGTCGGCAGGCAATACCTGTAGCAAATCCGCGAGCGATTGGGGCTGAACAAGCGGAGTATAGGTCAGCACTGTCACCAGAAATATCAGAAACGGGAAAAAGGCCAGCAGCAGATGGTACGCGAATTCGGCGCCTAAAGCGGGAATCTCATCCGCCTGAAAGCGCTGATATAGCTTCTTTATAAAGTGGAATGCCCGTTGCAGGGTTTTTTTCACCGCATCACTCCTTATGCGCCGTATGCGCATGAAACAGGGATAGCATGAGTATTCCCGTTCGAAGCGTTTTGTAAGATAGAGGCCCTAAGCCAAAAAGAATTTTACAACCATGCCCGGATTTGATACGCTTGAAATACCAACATATCGGAGGGTCTCATGATATTTGATGCGCTGCAGCTCATTGGTGGTATTATCATGGCGTTCGGCCAAATCCCGCAGATTGTTCAGATATTAAAGACGAAATCTGCAAAAGACCTGAATATCAAGACCTATCTGATGATGTGCGCGGGTATTCTATTAATGGAAGCGTATGCGGTCAATCTCGTGCTGCATGGTTCGGGCGGGGCATTCCTCATCACCAATTCCATTTCTTTGCTCGCCGCTATCATTATGATTGCCCTGGTTTTAAAATACGGCGGGAAGCGGTGCTGATCTATTCGATCCACCATTTTGTTATGGATAAAAACCATGGGGGGCAATTCGAAAAAGAAACCACTTGTATTCTATATGAGGTTGCGATACAATAAGTCCATCAACTTAATCGTTATATCAATTGGTTGTTTTTTTAAAGAAATCGTTCGGAAATTTTCGTTTATTGGAGAGTATTTCTTTGGGCAGAACGACGATCAAGCAGATTGCGCAGGCCGCGGGCGTATCCACCGCCGCTGCATCCTTTGCGCTCAATAATAGGCCGGGCGTAAGCGAGGAAACCAAGCAGCGCGTTCTTGCCGCAGCCAAAGAACTAAACTATTTTATAGATGAAAATGCAAGAAGCCTTAAAACCAAAAAGAGCGGCTATCTTGGCCTGATTGTCACCGATATCAGGAACCCGTTCTTTGCCGGAATAGTCGATGAGTTCAACCGCTATGCGGAGCAGATGGGTTACCGGGTGCTGCTTGGCATCTCCAACGACAGCCTCAAAAAAGAGGCCGAATACATCCGCATGTTTGTCGCCAAGGGCGTGGAAGGGATCGCTATTGTCCCCTCAATAGAAAACGGGAAAAGTCCGGCGCATCTGGAACCTTTAGAGAAGCTTGGCATTCCGTTTGTATTCTGCTCAACATTTTATGAGGGCGTCAAGGCAAACTGCGTCATGACCGATCTTCGGGACGGTCAGAAGCAGATGATACGGTATCTCCTCGGACAGGGTATGAAAAAAATATTCCTGCTCACCGCGCCCAAGAACCTTGCGCTTTCCAGGCTTCGTATCGAGGGCTTCAAGCAGGCCTATGTGGAGGCGGGCGAAACATTTGAGGAAGATTGGATCGTTGAAATCTTCCCCAATTTTGAGCAAGGCTACGCCATCACCGAGCGGCTCTGGCGTTTAAGGCCGGACGCAATCGCCACCATCAATGATTTTATGGCCATGGGCGTATTAAAGGCGCTCCAGGATATGGGCGCGAAAGTACCGTATGATATTTCCGTAGCAGGGTACGACGATCTTTTGTATTCTTCGCTGTTGGAAACCCCGCTTTCCACTGTCAAACAGCCGGTGGAAGAGATGTGCCACCACAGCGTGGACCTTTTATTGGAGCATATCCAATCCGCCGGGAAGGACACGCATGAAACTTTGTTTCTGCCTCCCGTACTGAAAATTCGGAATTCCACCAGATAACTTTTGTTTGTCTTAGCCACAGGGGTATGGCTGTATGGTTAATCGATTAATATAACCATGGGTAATTAAACGATTAATATAAAACTACGTTTAGTTTTGTGTGAAGCGCCCATATGGGTCCGCCCACGCAGCATCAAAGAAGGAGAAATGAAGCATGAAGCGCTCAGAACTGAACCAAATCATGAGGGAGGCGGTCACCTTTATTGAGGAGCACCGTTTCAAACTGCCGCCTTTTATCACCTGGCCCGCGAAGGATTGGGAGCAAAAGGGGCACGAATACGACGAAATCCGCGACAACATGCTCGGATGGGACATTACAGACTTCGGCTCGGGTGATTTTGAAAAGGTCGGCCTGCTGATGATCACCATCCGTAACGGCAATTTTGATAAAGAGAAGTACATCAAGCCCTATGCGGAAAAGCTGCTCATTGTTAAAGAAGGGCAGATTACGCCTTACCATTTTCACTGGAGCAAGATGGAAGATATTATCAACCGCGGCGGCGGCAACCTGATGGTAAAGGTCTACAACTCCACCGCAGATGAACAGCTTGCTGATACTCCCGTTACAGTCTATATCGATGGCTGCAAAAAGGTTGTTCCCGCTGGAAGCGTCGTTCGTTTAACGCCGGGTGAAAGCATCACGCTCCCCACCGGCCAGTATCACTCCTTCTGGGGCGAAGAAGGCAAAGGCACGGTGCTGGTTGGCGAGGTCTCCAAAGTCAATGACGACCGCGTGGACAACCGGTTCTTGGAAAAGACGGGCCGCTTCCCCGAAATTGAGGAGGACGAAGCCCCTCTATACCTCATGGGCAACGAATACCCCATAGCAAAATAACTGTGATCTCTCGTTTGGCGGATTATTCGCCAGAAAAAATAAATCCGGAGGAAAGAATGATGAAACTCAACGTACGTTCCCTCGCTCTGATGGTTGCGCTTATGCTCGTATTGGGCATGGTCGCGGCCTGTGCGCCCGCTCAGCCCAAAGCGCCCGCAGAGGCGCCTGCTGCCGAAGCCACTGCAGCGCCTGAAGCGCCCGCGGACGGCGATAAGACGGTGAAGAAGATCGGCTACAGCATCATGAACATCGACAACCCGTACTTCATTTCCGTGAAGCAGGGCGTGGAAGACCGCTGCAAGGAGCTGGGCATCGAAGTCATCGTAAGCGATGCCGGTTACGATGCCGCCACCCAGTACAGCCATTTTGAAAACTTCATCTCCATGGGCGTAGACGGCATCATCGCCGATCCTATCGACCAGAAGAGCCTGACGGATATCGTGGAACAGGCCAAGGCCGCTGGCATCCCGGTTATCGGCGAAGCGCAGCCCATCGACAATGCGAGTGCAAACTGCATCGTCAACGAATATGACTATGGCTACCTCAACGGAACCCAGGCCGCGAAGTGGATCAACGAGAAGCTCGGTGGCAAGGGCAAGGTCGTCATCATCAGCCAGGACAACGTTGAAGCAGTTATCCAGCGCGGCAACGGCCTGCAGGACGCAATCCTCAAGCTCGCGCCCGAATCTGAAATCGTTGCGCGCCAGGCTGGCGACACCCCGGAAATGGGCATGAAGATCGCGGAATCCGTTCTGCAGTCCCGTCCTGACGTCAACGTGATCGTGGGCGTTAACGACTCCGGCGCTCTGGGCGCATACGAAGCCGTGAAGAACATGGGCATCGACACCACCAACTTCCTGGTTGGCGGCGCGGACTTCACCGCGGAAGCACAGGCCAAGATTAAGGAAGAAGGCAGCTTCTACCGTTACACCATCGACATCCAGCCCTATGAAACCGGCAAAAAGTGCGTGGACCTGATTCTTGAAGTGCTGGAAAGTGGCGACAAGACTGAGCCCAACTACTTCAGCATGGAACCCAAGTGGCAGGGCGAGTTCTAATTCGCATTTGAGAGCAACATGACCTTATTCCGTGCCGCCGCATGTTCGGCGGCACGGATGTCAATGTAAGCGTACAAGCGCAGGGAACGGATACCTCTAAGCGGCTGCAGCCGCCGCAAGGGGCAACCGGGCAAACAGGCAAATCCGAAGCAGGAGAACCGCTATGAATGACGTCATATTGAGGTTTCATCACATTTCCAAAAGCTTTCCGGGCGTCGTGGCATTGGACGATGTTTCCATGGAATTCCGCGCGGGCGAAGTCCATGCCATCATCGGCGAAAACGGCGCGGGAAAATCCACGCTCATTAAAATTTTGACCGGAGCACACATGCCCACCAAGGGCACAATCGAACTTTTTGGCAAGGAGTACAACGGTCTTACGCCCATCCAGGCAATGGAGCTTGGCGTAAGCGCGGTATACCAGGAATTTAATCTTGTGCCTTTTCTGACCGTATCCGAAAACATATTCTTCGGCAGGGAAAAGAACAAGGGCATATTTCTTGATAAGAAGGCGATGTACGAGGAAACAGCGCGCTACGCGCGTGAAATGGGGATGAGTATCGACCCCAACGCGCAAGTACGCAGGCTGGGGGTAGCGTACCAGCAGATCGTTGAAATATTAAAGGCCATGTCCCAGAACGCAAAGATTTTGATCATGGATGAGCCGAGCGCGCCGCTGACCAACAACGAGACGGCGGTCATGTTTGAGATGATTAAAAAGCTGAAGCAAAAGGGCGTGACCATACTCTATATCTCCCACCGTCTGGAAGAGATATTTGAAATTTGCGACCGTGTCACCATTATGCGGGACGGCAAACACATCCGTACCACGGAAATTGAAAACATCACCCGCCAGCGCATGATCGCGGACATGGTGGGCCGCGAGCTTGGCGAAAACTTCCCTGGCGGCGCTGGAAGCATGGGGGAAACCGTGCTAAAGGCCGAGCATCTGACCACTCACGCCATCAAGGACATCTCCTTTGAACTGAAAAAAGGCGAAATTCTTGGCCTGGGTGGCCTTGTTGGCGCGGGGCGCACGGAGCTTGCGCGGGCGATATTCGGCGCGGACCCCATTTTATCCGGCTCCATCACGCTTAACGGAAAAGCCCTGCATTTAAAATCACCGCGGGACGCCATCGCCAATAAAATCGGCCTGGTGCCGGAGGACCGCAAGGGGCAGGGACTCATTTTAGAAATGGGCGTTGGCGAAAACATCACCCACAGCATCTTAGACCGGATTTCCACCGTAGGGCTGTTAAACGCCATGCGCGAAAAGCAGGTCTGGGAAAAAATGAAGAAGGAACTTCTCATCAAGACGCCCTCCTTCAAGCAGCTTGTCAAAAACCTGTCTGGCGGCAATCAGCAGAAGGTCGTTATCGCAAAATGGCTGGCGGTCAACTGTCAAGTGTTGATCCTGGATGAACCGACGCGCGGCATCGACGTGGGCGCGAAGCAGGAAATCTACTCGCTGATGCAGCAGCTCACAAAAGAAGGGGTCAGCATCATCATGATCTCGTCCGAAATGCCGGAGCTGATCGGTATGTCCGACCGGATTTTGATCATGGGTGGCGGCAGCGTCAAAGGCGAACTCCATAAGAGCGAGTTCTCGCAGGAAAAGATCCTCGATATCGCTTCCAATTAATTTTTGCAGAGGTTACAGCAATGGAAAACAAGAAATTCAATCTGAAAAACTTCCTTGCGCAGTACGCGATCGTTCTGGTGCTCATTGCGCTGGTCGTGTTCTTTTCCCTGCGCGCCCCGCAGTTTTTAAAATCCACCAACATTTTCAATATCCTTCGTCAGGTCGCCATCAACGGCATCATTGCCGTTGGCATGACCATGGTGCTTTTAACCGGCGGTATCGATCTTTCGGTGGGCTCCATCGTCGGCCTTTCCTGTGTGCTGACGGCGAACCTGCTGTTAAGCAACGTTCCGCCGGTGCTGGCCGTGTTGATTACTTTAGCGGTAGGCGTTCTTGTGGGTCTTATCAACGGATTTTTTATCAACATGTTCAACATTCCGCCGCTTATTACCACGCTCGCCATGCAGACGGCGATCCGCGGCGTTGCGTACATCATCACGGGCGGTCTTCCGGTGTTCGGGTTTGACCAGGCGATTACCGTAATCGGCAAGGGCTATTTCGGCCCCATCCCCATTCCTGTCATCATTATGGCCGTGGTGTTCATTATCGGTATCATATTCCTGGAAAAGACGCGCTACGGGCGCTACATTTACGGCGTGGGCGGAAACGAAGAGGCATCCCGTCTTTCCGGCGTCAACGTCAAGAACATCAAGTACATGGTGTATGCGATTTGCGGCATGCTTGCGGCACTTGCGGGTATCGTGCTGCTGGCGCGCGTCAACAGCGGGCAGCCCAAGGCGGGTGAAAAGTACGAAATGGATGCCATCACGTCCGCGGTATTGGGCGGCGTGAGCATCGCGGGCGGCGAAGGCAAGCTGGGCTTTGTCGTCATCGGCGTGCTGCTGATGGGCGTACTGAGCAACGGCATGATCCAATTGAACGTACAGGAATATGTACAGTGGGTCGTACAGGGCGGAACGCTCGTGCTGGCCGTAGGCTTCGACCGCTTCCTGCGCACCAAGAAAAAGTCCTAGTACCAATTAGAAAATCAGCGTGCGGCTTACCGGCATAAGAAGCTGCCGGTAGGCCGTTTTTTGAAAAGGTGGAGAAACGATGGCTGTAATTGGCGTTGATATCGGATCGACCGGCTGTAAAGCGACGGTCGTTGGAGAGTCCGGCGCAATCCTCGCGCAGGCGTACCGCGAATACCGGGCAAAAAAGTGTGAAGTGCCGCAATGGCAGGAGGTCGATTCAAACAAGGTATGGCGGTGCACGCTGGATGTGATATCGGCCTGTGCTGGGCATCACAAAGGCGAGCCGGTGGTTGCTTTGAGCGTTTCCTCGTTCGGGGAAGCGGTGACGTTGGTGGACCACCGCCTGAACGTATTGAGCGACGGCATCCTGTATACCGACCCGCGCGGAGACGAGGAGATAAGCGAACTTTTAAAGGGCATGGAATCGGATGCGTATATGCAGATTGCCGGGGTATCCCCCAGCAAAATGTATTCGCTGCCTAAGCTGATGTGGCTCAAGCAGCACAGGCCGGAAGCGTACCGGCATGCCCGCGCGTTTTTGCCCTTTGACGGGTTTGCGCTTGCAAAACTGGGCGCGAAGCTGCATACCAGCTATTCGCTTGCGGCCCGGACCATGGCGTTTGACGTCGTAAAAAAACAGTGGTCCAATCAAATACTGGATATTGCGGGGATAGACGCCGCAAAATGCCCGGAGGCTGTGCCTTCCGGGGCAGTGGTTGGGGAACTTTCAACCGAAGCTGCGGAACTCACCGGATTGCCGCAAGGAATATTGCTCGTCAGCGGCGGGCATGATCAACCCTGCGCTTCCTTAGGCGCTGGCGCGATTTATTCTGGATTGGCGACGGATGGCCTGGGCTCGGTGGAGTCCATCAACCCCACGTTTGAAGAACCCAGGCTGAATGCGCAGATGGCGCAGGGGTCGTTTGCCTGCGTGCCGCATGTGCTTGCTGATAAATATATTACTTATGCGTTCACGTTCACAGCAGGACGGCTTTTCAAGTGGTACCGCGACACGCTGGGCTCAGAAGAGTTTGCCCGCGCGCAGAAAGCTAGCCGAAATGTTTATGAACTGCTGATTGAGGAAATGAGCCCGGAAGTAACCGACCTGTTCCTACTGCCCTATTTTGCGGGGGCGGCAACACCCTATATGGACTATAACAGCAAGGGTGCGCTTGTAGGCATGACGCTGGAAACCACCAGGGCGGATATCGTTCGGGCGCTGCTTGAAGGCATTACGTTTGAAAGCATGGTCAATGTGGAGCATCTGGAGCGGGCGGGCGTCTCCATCCGTGAGCTGGTAGCGACGGGCGGGCTTGCAAACTCGCGTACGTTCCTGCAGATGAAGGCGGATATGATGGGG
>JAEYSE010000102.1 GCA_023435025.1 Bacillota bacterium | reverse complement strand
GGGCATGTTCGATTGTTTTGTTAGTGGGCTTATAACAGTCCCTCCTATCAGATACGATCAAGGGGTTTCACCCCTTGACCCCACCAAATGGCCTAAGGCCCTTTAGAATCCCTATGGGATACATAAGGGGCGTTACGCCCCTTATGCGGGGGCCTGGGGGCAGCGCCCCCGGTATTATTTACAGCAGCTTCCCGCACACCGCTTCGGCGGCAGCGACAAGCTCGCCGGATTTCACCATTTGGTCGAGCTTCACCATTTCGTAGTGCATCACGATATCCTTGTGCGCTGGCGGGACAGAGACGCGGATATGATCATACACGGCTTTGGTGGCGGGAGAAAGCTTTTCGTCCCCGCGCAACCAGAGCGCCTGGGCGGCGACAAACAGCTCAATGCCCACGACCTTTTCCGCGTTGTCCAGTATCATGCGCGCTTTTCTGGCGGCGGTGGTGCCCATGCTGACATGGTCCTCCTGGTTGGCGGAGGAGGGGATGCTATCTACACTGGCCGGGTGCGCGTACACCTTGTTTTCGGATACCATGGAGGCGGCGGCGTACTGCGCGATCATGAAACCGCTATTCAGGCCGCCGTCGGGTATCAGGAAGGCGGGCAAACCGTCGTTAATTTGCGGGTTGACCATGCGCTCGATGCGCCGCTCGGAGACGTTCGCGTATTCCGCAAGGGCGATGCCTAAGAAGTCGAATGCGAGAGCCATAGGCTGGCCATGGAAGTTGCCGCTGGATATCGCCTCATCCTCATCGGGGAATATGATGGGGTTATCCGTCACGGCATTGATTTCGCGGGTGACGGCGTCAAATACATAGCGGATGGCGTCCCGGCTTGCGCCGTGTATCTGCGGCACACAACGTATGGAATAGGCGTCCTGCACTTTGCCGGGGATCACATCCTGCGCAAGACGGCTGCCCTGCAAAAGCGTCAACAGGTTCCTTGCCGACTCCTTTTGCCCCTGATGACCACGCAGCTCATGAATCTTCGCGTCAAACGCCTTTAAAATACCGTTCTGCGCTTCCGTAGTCATGGCGGCGGCGATATCGGCGGCTCTTGCTAAAGATACGGCGTCGTAAATCGCAAGCGCGCCAATCGCAGTCATGATCTGTGTGCCGTTGATGAGCGCGAGGCCTTCCTTGGCCGCAAGCGCGATCACGGGAATACCTGCCCGGGCCATGGCCTCCTTGCCGGGAAGCACTTCGCCCTTATATTCCGCGTGCCCTTCGCCAATCATAACCAGCACCATATGCGAAAGGGGCGCCAAATCCCCGCTGGCACCCAGGCTGCCCTTTTGCGGGATGACGGGATGCACGCCGCGGTTGAGCATATTGAGAAGCGTGTCCATAGTGGAAAGCCTAATACCGGAGTTGCCGCGGCTTAATGTATTTAAGCGCAATAGCATACTGGCACGCACAGTCTCTTTATCCAGCGGCTCTCCCATGCCACAGGCGTGGGAGATGATGAGGTTCTTTTGCAGTTCGGCAGTCGCTTCCGGGAGGATGAACGTATCCGAAAACTTGCCGAAGCCAGTGGTGAGGCCATAAATGACGGCATGTGCCGCCAGCTTTTCATCCACATAGTTGCGCGCTTTTTGGATTAAGATGCGCGCTTCTTCCGAAATGGAGACTTCCTCGCCGTTCCGGGCGACGGATGCCACCTGATCTATGGTCAAATCTTTTCCGTTTAAATATACCACGAATTCACACCCTCATCGTAATGATATAGGACGCCCGTCATTGGGGGCTTCATCAATCATGCAATTTTTAAGGTTATAAAATCATTCTATTGACGGCTTCCACATTTGTAAAGTTCTGCAAGGTAAAGCGGAAATACGCTAACACGTTGATGCCGTTTGCAAGTGCTCCGCTTTGTGGTATGATTAGGAAAAACTTAGGAGAAACAGCATGGATTGGAGCGCCTTATACGGGTCGGATGCACAGCCCACCGAGGAAATGACACGCGATTATATCGGGAGCCCGCTTTGGGATACGTTCCATGCGAGGATACGGGACGCTTACCAGTTACAGCCTATCTCCTCCTACAGCAAATGTTCCGCGCAGCCGGGCTGGAATGTGAAATACCAGAAAAGCGGCAAATCCCTTTGCACGCTCTACCCCATGGAAGGATATTTTATCGCGCTAGTGGTGATGGGTGCAAAGGAAGAACCGGAGGCCGAACTCCTGATGCCGCACGCAACCAAATATGTGCGGGAGCTGTATGAAAAGACGCCGTTCTCCTGTGGCGGACGGTGGCTGATGCTGCATGTGACGGATGAAGCAATATTGGAAGACGTGTTGCGGTTGATTGCGATAAGACGGCCTGTGGCCAAAAAGAAGGCAGTGTAAACAGAAAAAACAGATGCCGAACGCCGCAGCTTTATCCACTCCCCGCAGAACCTACGCCGCAACTAACGCCTGATCCTACCCCTGTTCCAGTCGTCCCATTTTAGATATTGTAAATTCAATAAATAGGGTGGAATAGGATGAACTTTGACGAATTATACAATATGGCTGAGGATTATTATGTTGATAGGCAATACTCAAAGGCGTTAAAGTGTTTTGAGCTTGCGAATACGATTGAAAAGTCAAATGACTGTATAAACTATATTGGTTGTTGTCATATAGAAACGGACAGTCTTATAGCTGCCGAAGAATGTTTTTTGCGTCTTATTGATAAATGCCCTAATTGGGAGAGGCCACGTTTTAACCTTGCTAGGGTATACCTGAAAAAAAGAGAATATGATAAAGCATTAAAATTGCTTAATAAGGCTGAACTGATTAATCCATACAATGCAGATACACTGTTTTATATTGGGATATATTATTATGCCATCAAAGACTACGTAATGGCTCAACAATACTATCTCAAGTCGATTGCCATTGATAGTGAATCAGCGGATTCTCACCTCAACTTAGGAATGTGCTATTTTAGACAAGGTCTATTCGAGGTAGCATTGGAGGAATTTAAGGTTGCATATAGTCTGGATCGCTCAAACATCGATGCACTATACGACCAAGGGTTGGCATATATGTATCTTGAGGATTATGCAAGCGCACTAACAAAGCTAGTCGAAACGAATGCACATCGTCCCAATGATGTTGAATGTATGATGGATATCTGTAACTGCTATAATAAGCTAAAGGATTATGAAAAACTTCTGATTTGGAATAATAGAATCTTGGCACTGGAGCCTGACAATGAGATAGCGTTGAGAAGTAGTAAAAGGCTAAATGAAAAAGTGTGGTGACCTTGACCCGAAAAATTTCGTCAATAGGTCATCCTGCACCGAGCAGTCATGAAAAACCCGCCGTTCTCGGCGGGCTTTTATTCATAAACAGAAAAGATTGGAAATTCGGTTTTCAATCCACCTTTCCCGTACGCAGCAGCCTTAATACCTCTTCCTCCGTTTTACATGCGTCGTAATCCCCGTTGTAAGTCTTGCCATGGTGATAATGAACGCCGTTTTGTACGTTACGGAGCAAGTAGCCCGCCAGCGCTTCAATGCCGTCCTCCTTGGCGCAGCGCAAAAACGCGCGGATGCGCAGGCTCCTAAAATCGCACTCGCAGCAGGGAAATATGGCGCATTCCCAACAGCCCCGGATGTTGCGGCTTTTACAGCAGAGCCGTATGGGGCATGGCTCGTCCTGGCTCTGGCAGCCGGCGCAGTTTCGGCTTACGGTATCGTAACACATGCCGCAAACATACCCGCAGGGGGCGATGTTCTGTGCGATTTCTTTTGCTGCCTGACCAAGGAAAAATGCTTCTTCCGGATATGCCATATGCGCTCCCCCATTAAGCATATTAGAACGTTTGTTCTAAGTATAGTGGGAATATCTTTCCTTGTCAAACCCGGGTATAAAAAGACCGCCCGTGAAGGCGGCTAGAAATGCTGACAAATCCCTCGCTGATAAAGTCCATAGGACTATCAACGGTCTTTTAAAACCGCGTGGCAGGCAATCGAAAACACTTCCTGCGTATATTGAACCAGCTTTTCCTTATAAGGAAACTGCTTGTCATACTCCACGACCTCCGATGATTGGAAGCGATACGCGCTGCTGTCGTGAAATTGGCCTGATATGCCGTTTAGCGCGCCAGGATACAGCTCCAGCACGAGCAGAGAGTACGGATACTCGCCATCCGGATTTGTAATTCCGAATTTCTTGGAGCTAACAAACCCGCTTGCACAGTAATTGCTGGGGTAACCATATATGATGACAGCGCGGTGTCCTTTTGACGCGGCTATCTTACTGGTATGTTCGATCAGCGCTTTCCCAACGCCCTGCCTCTGAAACCGGGGCATTACGCTGATGGGGCCAAAAGTAAGGGTATCGTGGCTTTCGCCTTGGGCGTCAAGAATATGAGACTTTGTATAGTAAATGCCGCCGATGATCTGACCGTCTTTTTCCGCAACAAAGCTCAAGTCTTCCATGTAATCCGGATGCTTCCGCATGGTATGGATCAGGTAATGCTCGTCGCACCCCGGTACGTATAAATTCCAAAAGGCTTCCCTTGCGACATGCTCCGTCTCCAAATAATCGTGCTCCGTTTCCCGCCTGATAATGATGCCCATTCTCTTTCCCCCTATTGCGCGTTCCCGTTCCACTATACGCCAAAAACAGGAAAGGAACAAGCTTGGGCTTGTTCCTTTAATACCGCAGAGCATTTGCCCTTTGGGTTTACAGTTGCGCAAGGACAACGCTACCCGAAAGCGAAGCTTTCACATTGATGGCGCGTTGATTTTTGGAGCCTCGAAATCTGAGATCATAACTCTTTTCTTCCTGAACAAACGGCCCGTCGATCAGCACGTCGGTTTCCTGCAGCAGGGCAAGGACGTCCGGATCGGCTTTTGCCTTCTCTAAGAGTTCCTCAAACAGATAGCCGGTATAGGTAATCACATCATATCCCGCCGCGTGGGCTAAGGCAGCAAGCTCCGCCATGGCTTTCTGCTGGCAGAACGGCTCGCCGCCGCTTAGCGTGATACCGCGCAGCATGGGGTTCTGGTTCATTTCCGCAACAATCCTTTCCGGCTCGGTCAAAAATCCGCCGGAAAACGGCCAGGTATGCGCGTTGTGGCAGCCGGGGCAATGGTGCGGACAGCCCTGCGCAAACACCGTATAGCGGATACCGGGGCCGTCCACGATCGATTCCCGAATCACGCCGGCCAGACTAAGCTTTGTCACAGCGTCTCCAAAGGCCCCGGGGCCTTTGAAACGTTGACATGCTTCACCCTGTCATGCACCTCGGCGCGCTTTGCGTTGTTGAAACGGTCCAGCGTGCCCACCAGGTAACCGGTGATACGGCGGATGCGTTCAAAGCCCGGCCCGTCCTCTTCGGTGCGCCCGCACTTGGGGCAACTATCGCCAATGATACCGGAATACCGGCAGGCTGGGTCGCGGTCCAGCGGATGGTTGATGGAGCCATAACCCACGCCGCTTTCCCGCATGGCGCGGATCACTGCCTCAAACGCCTCAAGGTTCTCTGATGGATCGCCGTCCAGTTCCACATAGGTGATGTGGCCGCCGTTGGTGAGCGCGTGGTAGGGGGCTTCAAGCTTGATTTTCTGATGCGCACCGATGGGGAAATACACCGGCACATGGAAAGAGTTCGTATAATAAGGACGGTCCGTCACGCCGGGGATGGAGCCAAAGCGCTTACGGTCAATTTCCACAAACCGGCCGGAAAGCCCTTCTGCAGGCGTGGCGATCAGCGAGAAATTGAGCCTGTGCTTCTGCGCTTCGTCGTCCATGCGTTTGCGCATGTGGGAAATAATCGCAAGGCCCAGCTCCTGTGCTTCGGGCGATTCGCCATGGTGCTTGCCGGTAAGGGATTTCAGCGTCTCCGCAAGGCCGATAAAGCCCAGCGTCAGCGTGCCGTGTTTTAACACCTCGCGCACTTCGTCGTCCGGGCCTAGCTTTTCGGAATCGAGCCATATGCCGTCCCCCATCAGGAACGGGAAATTGCGCATCTTCTTGCGGCACTGGATTTCAAAGCGGTCCAGAAGCTGATCGACGCACAGGTCGATCATTTCATCGAGCTTCTGGTAGAACGTTTCAACGGAGCCGTTGCTTAATATGGCCAAGCGCGGCAGGTTGAT
>JAEYSE010000104.1 GCA_023435025.1 Bacillota bacterium | reverse complement strand
CCGCCGTGAAAGGGCGGTGTCTTAACCGCTTGACCAAGGGGCCCAGTATGGTCGGGGTGAAGGGATTTGAACCCCCGGCCCCATGCTCCCAAAGCACGTGCGCTACCGGACTGCGCTACACCCCGCTGCCGTTCGCATTACCGCTCTTAGCGACGTTTAATAATATACAACAACGAAAATCAAATGTCAACCATGAAATTTTATCCCCAATTTGGGGCGTTTTGCCGCTTCTATTTATAAGACTGTTTCCTCATAGGGCCCTTGCCTTGCATGCCGAGCGTGAAGCCGTTATAATAAAACTGTATTATGATGCCCATTTGGGCATAAAAAGGTGGAAACTAATTTGGAGAACATCGGCGCCTCCGTTGAGGCGCAGGAACTTACTAGTGCGCTCTTCCTTGAGCTTTCACAGAGAAATCTCAGGTACCATATCGAATCCTACGGCTGTCAAATGAATGCGCACGACAGCGAAAAAATAGCGGGTATGCTCACCGCAATGGGTTATCAGGCGGCTAAAAAGAAAGAGGAAGCCGACCTTATTCTTTATAATACCTGTTGCGTGCGTGAGCATGCCGAAAAACGAGTGTTCGGCAATGTTGGCGCGCTCAAAAAGCAAAAGGATGAAAACCCGGGGCTTATCATCGCGGTATGCGGCTGCATGATGCAGCAGCCTGAGGTTGCAAAAAAGCTGTATGACCGTTATCCGTTTGTCAACCTTGTGTTCGGCACGCATAGCCTGCATGAACTGCCCAAGCTGCTTTCTCTTGTTCTTCAGGGGGAACGCCCTTTGAGTGTACACGAAACGGAGGGAGACGTCATTGAGGGTTTACCCGTCAAACGTGTGCCCGGCGTATCCGCCAGCATCAACATTATGTATGGCTGTAACAACTACTGCTCTTACTGCATCGTTCCCTATGTTCGCGGCAGAGAGCGCTCGCGCCAGCCGGAGCATATTCTGCAAGAGGCGACGTCACTCGCAAACCAGGGGTATAGCGAAATACAGCTCCTGGGCCAGAACGTCAACTCTTATGGAAAGGACCTCGGTTCCATATCGTTTGCAAAACTGCTGGGGCAGATCAATGAAGTGGAGGGCATTCGTCGCATCCGGTTCATGACATCGCACCCAAAGGACCTTTCGGATGAGCTGATTGACGCCATGGCTACCCTTCATAAGGTATGCGATCATATCCATTTGCCTGTACAGGCGGGGAGCGACAGGATTTTGCGCCTGATGAACCGGGGATATACCCGCGCAGAGTATCTGACGCTCGTGGAAAAGCTGCGTAAGGCGAACCCGGATATCGAACTGACCACGGATATCATCGTGGGATTTCCAGGGGAGACGGAGGAAGATTTTGAAGAAACCCTCTCTCTGATGGAGGAAGTGGGCTTTTCCGCCGCGTTTACGTTCATGTATTCCCCTCGGAGCGGGACAAAGGCCGCCACCATGGAAGGCCAGATTGATCAGGTGGTCAAGAAGGAGCGGCTGCATCGCCTCAACGCTTTACAGGAGCAGATGACAAGAAAAACAAACGAGCGCTATATGGGAAAAGCCGGCGAGGTTTTAGTGGAGGGGTGCGATATGCGCAAGGAGCCTATGCTGTACGGGAAATTATCCAGCTTCAAAATGGTTTATTTCCCCGGAACACCCGACAAGATTGGCACTTATATGAGGGTTTGCGTGAAAAAAGCGCACAATAATTCATTGATAGGTGCTCTGGAAAGCCTGTAAAACAACAATAGGAAGGAAATCGATCATGATATTAGATAAAGCCAGGGAACTGGGCATTGCCTTAAGCGAAACTCCGGAGTTTTTACGCATGCAGGGCGCACGGGAACTCATGGACGCGAACGACGCTGTCACCTCCGCCCTTTCGGAATATAAGGAGAAGCAGGAAGAGCTGGTTGAGCTTTTGTCCGGGGAGGAGCCGGACCGGCTTCTGGTTGCTTCGCTATCCAGGGATGTGGAGACGCTGCAGGAACAGTTGCTGGAAAACCCGATATTTGCGGAAGCCATGGCCGCGCAGAACGCATTTCAGCTTTTGATGAGCCAGGTCAACGGTGAGATCGCGGCGTGCATCGGCGCGCAGAGCCGAAGCGGAGGCTGCGGCGGAGGTTCCTGCGAGGGCTGTCAGGGCTGCCACTGATCAATCATACAAATGACCACGTGCTGGAAAAGGGGGGAGCCTATGCCCGGCACTTTGACGCCTTTGATGCGCCAATATCTGGATGTAAAGGAAAAGTACAGCGATTGTCTCCTGATGTTTCGGTTGGGAGACTTTTACGAATTGTTCTTTGAGGACGCCGTTACCGCCTCGCGTGAGCTTGAAATTGTGCTCACAGGCCGCGATTGCGGGTTGGAAGAGCGGGCGCCCATGTGCGGCGTACCGTATCACTCCGTGGAAGGGTATGTCAATCGCCTTATTGAGAAGGGTTACAAGGTCGCTATTTGCGAACAGCTTTCCGACCCCGCGCTTTCCAAGGGCCTTGTGGAACGGGACGTGGTGCGCGTCATCACCCCGGGTACTGTCATAGAGGAAACCATGCTGGAGGAAAGCAAGAACAATTTCCTGCTTTCCCTGTTTTATCAGGAGGAGCGGGTTGGTTTTGCATATGCGGATGTCTCCACTGGCGGCTTCTTTGTTGGGGAGCTGTTTGGCGAGGATATCAATACGCAACTCAAAGATGAAATTGCGCGCATACAGCCCACCGAAATTTTGGCGAGCGACGCGCTGTTTTTGCAGGCAGGGTTAACACGGAACCTTTCCTCCTCTTATTTTTTGCAGAATTATGCCGGCTGGGCGTATGAGGAAAAGGCCGCCCAGGCGCGGCTTTTAAGGCATTTTCAGGTCGCCTCTTTGGACGGCTTTGGCGTCGCGAAAATGCGGCACGCCGTATGTGCGGCGGGCGCTTTGATGGCTTACCTGGAGGAAACGCAGAAAAACGCGCTTTCTCATATCCAAACCATACGTTTGATGAACCGTTCCAGCTACATGGTGCTCGATAGTTCTACGCGCCGAAATCTGGAACTGACAAAGCCTCTACATTATGGCGGAAGCAAAAAGAATACGCTTCTATACCTGCTGGACGAAACCAGAACCGCCATGGGCGCGCGCATGCTGCGCGGCTGGGTGGAACAGCCGCTGCAGTCCATTTCGGAGATCGACTTCAGGCTTTCGGCAATCGAAGAGCTAAAAGCGCAGCTCATTGCGCGCGACTCGCTTCGCGAGGCGTTAAACGGCATTTACGATGTCGAGCGGTTGTCCAGCCGAATCGCTTACGGCACCGTCAACGCGCGGGATTGCGTAGCCCTCCGCAACTCTTTGACACGCCTGCCCGTCATAATAGGCCTGACGGGAAGCTTCTCTGCGCCCGCTCTGAAAAAGATTGCGGCTGAACTAGACCCTATGGAAGACATCCGGGAGTTGCTGGCCCATGCCATTGTGGACGAGCCGCCGTTAAGTGTAAAAGAAGGCAACATCATACGTCCCGGCTACAATGCTGAGGTGGACAAGCTCAAGGAAGCTTCCATCAACGGCAAGCAATGGCTTGCGGATATGGAAG
This sequence comes from Bacillota bacterium, assembly GCA_023435025.1. Taxonomy (GTDB): domain Bacteria; phylum Bacillota; class Clostridia; order Christensenellales; family CAG-138; genus JAEYLA01. The sequence goes on along the minus strand of JAEYSE010000104.1, from coordinate 20,242 downwards.
CCGCGGAAAGGGAATCGACGGGGATCAAAAACCTGCGCATCAGCTACAACAAGGTGTTCGGCTATTACATTGAGGTAACGCGCTCCTATCAGAACCTTGTGCCGTACCGGTACCAGCGCAAGCAGACACTGGCCAACGCGGAGCGCTACATTACGCCGGAGCTTAAAAGTATGGAAGAAACCATACTCGGCGCGGAAGAACAACTGGTTTCGCTGGAATATACGCTCTTTACCCAAGTGCGTGAAACGCTTACTTCCTGTATCGGCCGCATGCAGAAGACGGCGGCTCTGCTTTCAGAGCTTGACTGCTATCAATCTCTGGCGCAGGTTGCTGCAGAAAACAACTACGTGAAGCCTACTCTCAGCAAGCAGGGCGGCATCGCCATCAAAAACGGCAGGCATCCCGTGGTGGAGCGCGCGCACAAGGACAGGTTCATCCCCAACGACGCGCATCTTGACGATACGGACAACCGCCTTATCATACTCACCGGCCCCAATATGGCGGGCAAAAGCACGTATATGAGGCAGATCGCGCTTATCGTGCTGATGGCGCATATCGGGAGCTTTGTCCCGGCGGATGAGGTTAGTATCGGGCTGACCGACCGGATATTCACGCGCGTAGGTGCCTCAGACGATCTTGCTGCAGGGCAGAGCACGTTCATGGTGGAAATGAGCGAAATGGCTAACATTCTCCACAATGCCAGCGAGAAAAGCCTGCTGCTGCTTGATGAAATCGGCCGCGGCACAAGCACGTTTGACGGGTTAAGCATCGCCTGGGCCGTGCTCGAGTATATTGCGGACCATGCCAAATGTGGCGCAAAGACGCTGTTCGCGACCCATTACCATGAACTTACGGAGCTCGAGGGAACGCTGAGCGGCGTGAAAAACTACCGCGTCGCCGTAAAAGAGGTGGGGGAGGATATTCTATTCCTTCACAAAATCATGCGCGGGGGTGCGGACAAAAGCTTCGGCATACAGGTGGCGCGCTTGGCAGGGCTTCCGGACGACGTCATCCGTAGGGCAAAGGGCATATTAAAGGAGCTCGAAAAGGCGGACATCAACCGTCCGCGCGGTATCAAGCGCGGGCAGGAGGAACTCTCCCAGCAGCTCTCTCTGCTTACGGAGGGACAGACGGATGAGCTCTTGCAGGAGCTTGCCCTCTTACAGGTGGACGCGCTGACGCCTATTATGGCGCTTAACATGATTAATGACCTCCATCAGCGCGCAAAGCTGATCAGGAACGCAAAATGAGTAAAATTACCGTATTATCCCCCCATATCGCAAACCAGATCGCCGCGGGAGAAGTGGTAGAACGCCCGGCTTCGGTGGTAAAGGAGCTTGTAGAAAACGCCATAGATGCACAGGCCACCGCGATCACCATCGAGATCAAGAACGGCGGCGTCGATTATATCCGCGTCACGGACAACGGCACTGGTATCCCGGCAGAGGACGTGCTGCTTGCTTTTGAGCGCCACGCCACAAGCAAAATCAGTGACCAGGAAGATTTGACGCATATTGAAACGCTCGGGTTCCGTGGAGAGGCGTTAGCTTCTATCGCGGCGGTGGCGCAAGTGGAGCTTTCCACCCGAGAGCGCGGTGCGCAAACAGGTATGCGCGTGAGAATTGAGGCGGGGGAATGTAAGCTTCATGAACAGTCCGCCTGCCCGGAGGGTACCCGTATCGAGGTGGAAAACCTTTTTTACCATGTACCCGCCCGCAGGAAGTTTTTGAAGGCCGCGCGTACGGAAGGAAGCTTTGTCGGGGAATACGTTTCCCGTCTGATACTTGCAAGGCCGGATATTTCCTTCCGGTTTGTCAACAATGAAAAGGACATATATAGAAGTCCGGGCGACGGCAACCTCAAAAACGCCGTCTACTGCGTGTACGGTGCGGAGGTGCTGCCGCATTTACGGGAAGTGAATTTCGACGACGGTTACGTCAAATTGACCGGCTACCTTGGCACCCCGGAAATTGCGCGACCTAACCGGACCCAGCAATCCTTTATACTAAACGGCAGGTTCATCCGTTCCATGCTGCTCTCCGGCGCCATGCAACGGGCCTATGATACGCGGCTGATGGCGGGTCGCTATCCGTTTGCGCTCGTTAATATCTTGCTGTCATCCCGGGAGGTGGACGTCAATGTCCACCCCGCCAAGCTGGAGGTTCGTTTCGCGCAGGAAAACCGCATGGTTTATGCTATGACTGAGGCCTCCAAAAAGGCGCTGGGGTTCTCCTTGCCGCCGGAGGTTCGCATCAGTGCTACAGAGGGCGTTGCGAAGGCGATTATGATTGGGGAGAAGCGCATACAAACGGAGCCGGAGCGCAAAGCGCCAGATGTCGTCCGATCGGCCGATATATTATACGCTGCGCCCAAGCCCGCTTTTTCGGCTACGACATTACCGCAACAGCCCATTGATCCCAAGGCGGCCATCCAGCCGGTTGCGTTCGCGCCTTTGGAGGATGCGGCAAGGCCCACGGAAGGGTTCCGCGTAAAAGAGGCGCTTTACAAGATCCCGCATTTTCGCGTGGAGCCGTCGCGTGCCGCAAAAGAACCCGAAGAGCAGGAGCAACAGAAGATAGAGCGGCAAAAAGAGGAGCAGCAGCAGTTCCACGCGTTGCCCGTATCCGTCATCGGCCAGGCGTTTGACTCGTATTGGATTGCCCAGCAGGGGGATACGCTGTATTTGATAGACCAGCACGCTGCGCACGAGCGCAGGCTCTACGAGCGATTTATGTCCCAAGCGCACGAAAAGGCGGCACAGACGTTTTTAAGCGCAGAGCTGATTCAGTTGACGCCGCCGGAATATGATCTTCTGTTGCGCAACAAGGAAATTTTGGAGGAACTGGGGTTTGATGTGGAACCCTTTGGCGCAACCTCTATCCGGGTACACGCGGTGCCCGTGCTGCTTTCAAATGTTCCGGTTGGCAAGGTGCTTCGCGAAGCACTTGAGATGCTGCAGGCACAGGGCCGTACGTCCACCGCAGAGCTAAAGCGGGAAGCCATCATACAGGCTTCGTGCAAGCATGCCGTAAAGGCAGGCGATCCGCTGACAAAGCCCGAGATTGAGGATTTGATCCGGGTATTTACGAAAGAAGGTTTGCCGCTGACCTGCCCGCACGGGCGGCCTGTGATGGTGAAACTGACCCATAGGGAAATTGAAAAGCTGTTTAAGCGCATTGTTTGAGGTACAGCGTGGAAAAAAAGCCGCACATACTTATATTGCTGGGACCTACGGCCTCCGGAAAAACGGCAGCCTCCGTATTGCTTGCTAAAAAGCTCGGCGCGGAGATCATATCGGCAGATTCCATCCAGGTATACAAGGGGCTTGACATTGGTTCGGCGAAGCCTACAATGGAGGAGCGGCAGGGGATCGCGCATCACTTGCTTGATATGGTGGATGTGGATGATACCACATTCAGTGTGGCGGAGTACAAAAGGCAGGCTGAACTTGCGATAGCAGATATCTGGTCGCGCGGGAAGACGCCGCTTGTGGTGGGCGGTACGGGGCTATATGTAAACGCGCTCACATACCCACTGCAGTTTACCAGTGTGCCGGGGGACCCCCTTGTCCGCGAACGTCTGCAGGTTGAGGAACGGAAACATCCTGGGCGCCTCTACTGCCGGTTGCAGCGGGAAGATCCTGCTTCCGCAGCTCGGCTGCACCCGAACGATCAAAAGCGTGTGATCCGCGCACTTGAGGTACTGGAGGTTTCAGGCCAACCGCTAAGCGCCTTCGGAGCGGATTTTGATAACAGGGCGCAACAGGAAATTCCCTACCGTGTGACGCAAATTGGCCTTACGATGGACCGGGCGCTTCTGTACCAAAGAATTGACCAGCGTGTGGACGATATGATGCAGTCAGGATTGCTGGAAGAAACAAAAAAGCTCCACGCAGCCGGATATGCGCACACGCTTCCCGCGTTGCAGGGGCTTGGTTATAAGCAGCTTCTACGGCATATCCGCGGCGAAACATCGTTAGAGGAAGCGGTGGAGGAAACGAAGCGCGAAACCCGCCGCTTTGCCAAGCGGCAGATTACATGGTTTAAACGAGATCAGCGCATCCACTGGCTGGATGTAACGCAATACGGGGATTTGAACGTCCTGACGGACGAAATGGCGGCGATTTATATACAGGATGGAGGGGAAGAGGCATGAACAATACAGGCAACACAGGTAAGGAAAACCCGCAGGATCGCATCTTAAACCAACTACGCAAAAAGAAAGCGCCCTGTACCATCCATTTGGCAAACGGATTTCAGATTAAAAGCGCCGTAGTACGCGCGTTTGATAATTTTGTGATCGTGATTGAAACGGAAGGTAAGCAGATGATGCTGTACAAGCATGGCATTTCTTCCGTCACCATGTCCAGTCCCGTGACGCTGGACGCTTCTGCGGAGGAAACACAGGACAGACACGAATAATTTTAGGCAGGAACCTTAAAATGGACACTCAGAAATTACACGGATTTCCCGCTTCAGAAAAAGCCATTTCGGCCGTTTGGAAAGCCGAAAGCGAACTAAATGAAGTATTTCATAGAATAGACGCCATAGAAGCGCACAATCAATGGAACGTACTACGCGGATTTCAGCTTGAAGGCGTGGGACAGCGCCATTTTTCCCAAACGACCGGGTATGGCTATGACGATATTGGCCGCGATACGTTGGAGCGTGTGTTTGCGCATGCGTTTGGGGCGGAGGACGCTCTGGTGCGCCCGCAGATTGTTAATGGCACACACGCGCTGTACCTGATGCTTTCGGGCATTCTGCGGCCCGGAGATACGCTGCTGTGCGTGACAGGCAAGCCTTACGATACGCTTGAGCAGGCGATTGGCAATGATGATGGGCTCGGTTCCTTGCAGGAGTACGGCATAAAGTACCGCGAACTCCCGCTTTCTGACGATGCCATCGATGTTGCCCGCGTGATTTCAGCATTAGAAGAGGATAAAACCATCCGCGTGGTGTATGCGCAGCGTTCGCGTGGCTATGCGTGGCGCGAAGCGGTTTCTATGGAGGCATTTCTGCGCGTTTTTCAGGCCGTAAAGCAATGCCGCCCGGATGCTATAATTGCAGTGGATAACTGCTACGGGGAGTTTGTCGGGACACAGGAGCCCACGCAAATAGGCGCCGATCTCATGGCGGGCTCGCTTATCAAAAACCCCGGCGGCGGATTAGCGCCCACGGGCGGATACATTGCGGGAAAACGGGAGTTGGTGGAAAAGATCGGCCACCGGCTGACTGTGCCGGGGCTGGGTCGCGAGGTTGGCTCATATGCCGGCTCATACCTGCCGTTCTATCAGGGGCTATTTATGGCCCCGCACGTTACGGCGCAGGCATTAAAAACCGCGGCGTTGTTCGCGCGCGTGTTTGAAAATGCGGGTATGGTCACCATGCCAAAAAGTAACGCGAAGCGTTCGGACATTATCCAATCGCTGCAACTGCCCACAAAAGAGGCGCTTATAGCGTTCTGTAAGAGCATACAAAAAGCCGCCCCTATTGACAGCAGCGCTACGCCCGAACCGTGGGATATGCCGGGCTACAGCCATCAAGTCATCATGGCGGCAGGTACGTTTATACAGGGGGCGTCTATTGAGTTGAGCGCGGATGCGCCGATACGGGAGCCATATATCGCCTATATCCAAGGGGCTTTGACATACGCACACGGGCGGCTGGGGGCCATGCTTGCGCTGGACGCGCTGCTAAACGGCGCGTAGCGGTCAATAGCTGCGCATAAGCCCTATTACTTTGCCCACTACCTCAACATCACTGTACGCGACGTATATGGGCTGCATGGTGGAGTTTTCCGGTTGCAAGCGGACGCGGTTCTTTTCCTTATCCTCATAGAAGCGCTTTACGGTTGCGCGTTCGCCCTGTATGCGGGCGACCACGATATCCCCGTTGTGGGTCTGCAGGCCGTTGTGTACCACGATATAATCCCCGTTGAACATGCCGGCGTCTATCATGCTGTTGCCTTCAATTTTGAGGATAAACACCTCATCCTTGCTTGCGCCGTGAAGCAACTGGGGAGGAAGGACGAATTCTTCCTCAATGTTTTCCACCGCGAGTATGGGGGAACCTGCCGCTACGTTGCCCACAAGGGGAACCGGCATGCCACCGGAGGCCACCTGTGAGTCTGTAATTACCAGCGAGCGCTGTTTTGCAGGATTCCGCTGTATGAGCCCATTCTGTTCAAGCTTAGTCAGATGGGCGTGGACAGTGGATGTGGAGGCCAGGCCGACCGCCGTGCAGATTTCCCGTACGGTGGGAGGAAAGCTGTTTTTTTCGTAATAGGATACGATAAAATCGTAAATTGCCTTTTGCGGATTGCGCAGTTTCTTCATGACGGGCCTCCTGTGTAGGTTATTCAACCATGCAATAAGTATAGCATGGATAGAACAGTTTGAAAACGTTCGTTCGCAAAATATCGTGCAAAATTGCGCATAACAGTCCTATAAAAGGATAAAACGGGGTATGATGAACCCGGAAGGAGTATTTAAAATGAAGCTTTGCCTGCTTGACGATACAAAAGAATGTATCGAGTGCGGTGAGTGCGACCGCTGTGATATTGACCCCAACAAGCTTTGCGACAACTGCTGCAAATGTATCGACGAATGGGAAGGAAATTTCGCCAAGATTCCCGTACAGGATGTCGTGACCGACCAGGCGGAAGCGTACCTGAGTGAGTTTTATGAAGACGATGAGGAAGGGGAGGAGGAGAGTATCTCACCTGCTTATGAACTTCCCGACGCCGCGCTTTTGGCCGAATGGGAGGAAAAACTCAAAACATTTGAACATCCACAGCAGCCGCCCGCATTTCATGGCGTAAGAAAACGTCGCCCCAGAGAATAAAGAAAGTATTATACGTTCGGGTCGATACCGGGCTTTTCCGCCGCATCCAATTCTGTTGTGGACGCGGCCTCTTTTTTTTGATGCGCAGCGGCGGAAGGAACACCGGCCGCAGGATCTTCGCGTAGCTTGATGACCTGGGCCGCAAGGCGCCGCCTGTCCCGCTCGATGGCCGCATAGTGTTTTCTTGTTGTGTTGACGTCTTTGTGGCCCAGAATATCGGCTACAAGGTAAATATCGCCCGTTTCCTGATACAGCATGGTGCCGTATGTAGACCTGAGCTTATGCGGGGATATCTTTTTTAAAGGCGTTGCAACGGAGGCGTATTTTTTCACCAGGTTTTCAACGGCGCGCACGGTGATACGCTTTTTTTGCAGAGAGAGAAACAGCGCGCTTTCATGGCCAATTAGAGGCACTAATGGCTCTCGCTCCAGAAGGTATTTTAGAAGAGCTTCCCGGACTTCTTCGCCAAACACAAGCGAATCCTGGTTTCCGCCTTTGCGGATGACCAGAAACGAATTGTTTACAAAATCCAGATGATTGAGATCAATACCCACAAGCTCGCTGATACGGATGCCCGTCCCTAAAAAAAGTGTCAATATCGCGGCGTCACGCGTCTTTGTAAACCTGTGATATTTCTTTTGGGCAGGCGAGAGGCCACCGCCCGATTCCGCAGTGTCGATGAGATCGGCGACTTCATGCGGCTCCAGCCGAATGATCGCCCGTTCGTGCAGCTTTGGAATCTCCACAAGCGAGGCAACGTTATTCTGTATCATTTCATGTTTGAAAAAATATTTGAAGAAGGATCGTAGCGTGGAAAGCTTGCGCGCCTTTGCGCGCTCTCGGTTGGTAACTTCACGCTCGTTTTTTAAGTATAAGGTAAGATGCTCTAAAAACAGCTCGATATCCAGCGCCTTTATTTGCTCCAGATCCGAAAGGCTTAGGTTTTTGGCGTCTTTTCCTATAAAATAGTCGATTTCTGCTGTCAAAAACCCAAAGAACGTCTTTAAGTCCACCGCGTAGCCGTAGCGGGTGAGCACGGAGGTCTGACTTTCAATTCCACGAAAATAAGTACCGCAGCAGCTTGGAAGTTCGTTTAACAGGGCACGCAGCTTACGCGTATATTGCTTTGCATTTTTAATAGAGTATATTTCGGGCATATATTCTCCTGAGTCATTGGTAATGAACCAATTTGACAAGAAGAGTATACCATATATGGGTTTTAACGAATAGTACAATTTAAATATGCATGCAAGAGGGAAGGGCTCCCAATTGGGATTTACCCTGAGCTTTAAGCTCACTTTCCAATACGTACGATTGAAAAGGTACCGATGCCGTTTAACGTAACTTTTAACGTAACTTTTCAAGAACACTCTTTCAGTACTTATGATCTATGGCAAATTAAGTGGCGCTTGTTCCAAAACATAGACGTTCAATAGAGCAATAAATAAACAAAGACCAAGCTGCTGATGGGTAGATTGCTGGGGAAGGTGTCGCAGAGCAGTCCTACTTCTCTTTCTATACTATTCGTTAAAGACAAGTTTAACGAATAGTTAAAGCGATTTTTGGGGTTGAAGAGTGCCTGGTCCCTGCAGAACAGCCAATTGATACGATATTCTACTTCTGATGCAGATGTTCCGCGCGCTATTTACATGAAAAAAGCCGCCCTAGTTGGACGGCTTCAAGTTCTTGATTGCCGCGCGCGCAAGCGCGTCGCAGCGGTTGTTGTTTTCGTTGTCACTGTGGCCTTTTACTTTATGCCATGTGACCTTATGGACGTCCGTCTGTTTTAAAAGCCGCTTCCAGAGATCCTGGTTCTCGACGTCCTGTTTTGCGGCCGTTTTCCAGCCGTTTCGCTGCCAGTTGATGATCCAGTTTTCGGTAAATGCACGGCACAAATAGGCGCTGTCTGTATATAAGTCCACCTTGCAGGGCTCTAAAAGCGCTTCCAAAGCGCAGATTGCCGCCATCAACTCCATGCGGTTGTTGGTGGTCTCCCCTTCCCCGCCGGAAACTTCCTTTTTATGGTTCTTGTACTGCAGGATGGCGCCCCAGCCACCCGGGCCGGGATTTCCGGAGCACGCGCCGTCCGTATAGATTATAATCTCTTTCATGCCGCTTATTTGGCGGCGAGCGCACGGGCTTTATCAACGCAGACTTCTACCGCGTCTAGAACAGCGGCGCGCATTCCGCCTCGTTCAAGCGCTGTAACGGCCTCAATTGTCGTTCCGCCGGGAGAACAGACCGCGTCCTTGAGTGCGCCGGGATGCATGCCGGTATCCAGCACCATTTTAGCCGCGCCTAGCACTGTTTGCGCGGTAAGTTTGTAGGCAAGCGCCCGCGGCAGGCCTGCCCGCACGCCGCCATCCGCCATAGCTTCAATAAAAAGATAGACATACGCGGGCCCGCTGCCGGAAACGCCGACAACGGCGTCCATCAAACAGCTGGGTACTGGTTCCGCTTTGCCGGTGGCCATAAACATTGACTGCGCAAACTGGAACTCCGCTTCGTTCAACGTATGGTCCATGTCCATCGCAACCATGCCCTGACCCACCATACAGGGCGTATTGGGCATGACACGTAAAATGCGGCAGTTAGGAACCAGCTCCGCAATATCCGCGCGGCTCCACCCGGTTACGATGGAAATCAGCGCCTTTCCATTCAGTGCCTGGCTGCATCCTCGCAGCACATCGGCGCATATGTTGGGCTTGACGGCAAGCAATATGACGTCGCACGCGGCAATCATAGCCGGGCCGCTTTGCGCCGTCAATACGCCCAGCTCCTCTTGCAGCGCCTTGACCTTTTCTTTATTCGGGTCAAATATATATACGCTCGAAGGCGTCACAAGTCCTTCGCGAAGGATGCCGCGCAATATCGCTTCCCCCATGTTGCCGGTGCCGATAAACCCGAGCTTTGTCATATGTATCCCTCCTAAAGTTGAAAGTGCTGTATATAAGAAAAGTTGATAAACCATTTCCCAGAAAACCGCAGGGAAATCGGGCTCATCAACTTGCGCTGTGGCAGGGGCAGAAGGACTCGAACCCTCAAGAACGGATTTGGAGACCGCTATGTTACCATTACATCATGCCCCTATGCTCAAAAAAACCAACATGCGTATTATAGCATTATGCATTAACGGTGTCAATGTTGTGCAAAAAGTGTAAACTCACCATGGGATAGGTAGAAATATTGCCTTTATCCGGGCAATATCTGTGATATAAAGGCATCGATTGCCGCGTTGACATCCAAAAAATTATCCGCATTCGAAAAATGGGCGGCATTCCTGATCATCACAAGCGGGTAACCTTCTTTCCTAGCCCATTCATGGGAGTATTGCGTCACCTTGCCTGTTTTATCATATTCTCCAAGCAGTATCAGAACCGGGCATTTCAATAAGATATCCTGATTCTCATCAAGAAACTTTGCATATGCAATATCCATCTGCTCGCAAATATCCTTTTTGGTAAGTGGCTTTAGCATTTTGAGCATCATGCCATATGCATACGGCGTCCTGCTTACAGCTCTTGCCATGCTGTTCCGAAGCGTTTTTTCAGGGAACCATCGCGCCATAACGGAAGCTTTTTTGAGCCACCACTGGTCGGATTTTGAATAATACTCCGTACCAAAAGGCGTCGTATCAATTGCAATCAAAGCAAGCGTTTGTTGCGGGTATCTGGCCGCAAACATCTGGCTTGGGTATCCGCCCATGGACATTCCAACCAAAATGACCTCCGGGATACATTCTGCGTCCAAAATAGTCTTGAGTTCAATTGCGGTATGCTCATAACTAAAATCGGCATAGGGACGGGATAAGCCGTGAAAAGGTACATCCCACGTTATGACAGTGTAATGATCCTTAAAGTGCTCCACCTGTTTTTCAAACATTGCATGGTTGACAGTCAACCCATGCGTAAAGACGATGCACTTTGCGTTCTGATTTGCGTTCCTGAGTATCCAATAATGCGTTGTGCCGCGTTCGGACATGACGGTTTTGTGTTCCATCAGCTTTTCCCCTCCCCCGCTTAAAAAAGCGAACGCAGGATTTCCCTGCGTTCGCATCCGTACATTATAAGCGTTTATTCTTCTTCGCCGACGGCTGGAATGACTTTTTTGTTGCAGGACGGGCAAATAAGTTCTTCACGGGAAGAAAGCATATCCTGGTCAAAATAAATGGTATCGCCGCAGTGTGGACACTGCACCTCAATGAAGGCGTCCTCGTCAAAGGCGTCGTCATCCGCTTCGTCTTCGTCATCATACTCATCGCCGTAGAGTTCTTCCTCAACGTCATCCAGCGCGTCGTAGATATCGGAGACGCATTCGTCCAATTCCGTCAATGTTGCCTCGTTTTCGTCTATCGCATCCGCGACGGCATCCAGCGTTTCGATGATGGCGGCATACAATTTGCGTTGGGTCTCATCGGCAATTTCCAAGCCGTCGCAAAGGCCACGCAAATAGGAGACCTTTTCCTTAACATAACTCATATGGTACCTCCTTGTGCAGGTAGCTTGTGTTATACGCGCTCCATATATTCGCCGGTACGCGTATCCACTCGGATACGATCGCCTTCGTTGACGAACAACGGAACATTGATTTTGTATCCAGTTTCAAGTATGGCGGGCTTGGTGGTGCCGGTCGCCGTATCGCCCTTGAAGCCGGGTTCGGTTTCGGTAATGGCAAGCTCCACAAAGTTGGGCGCGTCCACGGAGAACGGGCTGCCCTTGTAGAAACGAACCTTTACCGTCTGGTTTTCCACAATAAAGTTGATGGCGTCCTCCACCTGATCGTGATTGAGGGGGATCTGTTCGTAGGTTTCAACATCCATGAAATAGTACAGCGAACCGTCGGCATAAAGATACTGCATTTCCTTGGTTTCAATATGCGCAGGCGGGTACTTATCCGTGGGGTTAAACGTGCGTTCAAGCACCGCCCCGGTCATTACGTTTTTCAGGCGGGTGCGGACGAAAGCCGCGCCTTTGCCCGGCTTAACATGCTGGAAATCCGAAATGGACCAAACCTGTCCATCAATTTCCACCGTAATGCCCTTACGAAAATCCCCTGCACTGATCATAGCGTCATATTCCTCCAAACTAAATCTTCTGTATGATGGATTGTATTAAGTTGCTTTTATGCCAATACACGGCATACCCAAATGATTTTACCACAGAATAGAGAGTTTCAACAAGGCTTTTATGCTATTGAGTAAAAGCTGCATACATTTTCTGCATCATTAGGGCGTCCTCCGCCATTGTGCCACGCGATTCACAGATGACAACGGGCGTATACCGCCGTTCATATAAAAGTTGCGCAAGCGGTGGAAACTCCGGGCCAAACTGCGTATCCGCAAACGTATGGTGCATCTTCTCCCCCGCTTTCGTAAACTCGATTCGGCTGAAGTGGATGTGCATCTGGCTTGCACGCGCACGCCCCACCCTGTTTTCCACGGTGTCGAGTATGGCAATATAATCCTCTTGCGTTTTGATCGCGCCCAATCCCCGGCAGTGCAGGTGCCCAAAATCGATACAAGGAAGCAAGCGCTCGTCCACGCAACAGAGTACGAGCATTTCCTCAAGGTCGCCAAGTTGGCTTAACTTCCCCATCGTCTCAGGGCAAAGCGCGAACGTATCGAGATTAAGGCCCGCCTCATCCAACGTCTGTATGATTTTCTTTAGGAGGACGCACGCGTTAAGCAGGGACTCTTTTCTATTTGCTTTCCCGACGGAACCGGGGTGGAATACGCCACGGACTGCGCCCATTTGCTTGCCGACGGTAACGGCTCTTAAAAAATACTCCTTGTTCTTTTGGATATTTTCCGGGTCCATGGTGACAAGGTTGATATAATAAGGAAAATGGACGCTCATCTGAATATCGTGCGCTTCCGCATATGTTTTGATGGTTGCCGCGGTTTCCTCACGGATGCGGATGCCGTGGCCAAGGGAATATTCAAACGCGTGTAGCCCCATATCCGAAAGCCATTTGGGAGCCTGCCAGGTTGCGTTATACCCTTGCGCATAAAAAGAATCGGAATTGCCAGAAGGGCCGAACCGGATACGCGGCGTTGTACTTGTCATGGCGGCCTCCAAAGAAAAAGATACTTTTATTATACCCCAGTTTTATCCGGCATGCGGCAATAAAACGGATTGCCTGTCATTGGATGGGTCTTTTCCCCTTAGATGAGGTGTTCTGATTAAACGTAATGTAGAGTGGCGTTCGTGGAATATTCCAATGGACATAAAGCTCCATCAGATTCATATAGTATACAAAATTTAGAAGGGTGTGAGGACATGGCGAATTTTCAACATTTTTCAGGAACAATTCGTGAAATTACCGATTTTTGGGCAAGTGAGACAGCAGGCTGTTATAAATTAATGTCGCTGCAGGACGAGGATGGAAATATCGTAAATTTCATTGTAACGCCAGCTACCTATTTTGTAGACCATGCGACAATGTCGGTAGGAGATGCGGCAATTGGGTTTTATGATGCGGATCTCCCGGCTGTCCTGATTTTTCCGCCGCAATATCAGACAATTGTGATGGCCAGAGCATCGCTATATTATAGCGTAAAGGTGGATTATTTTAATGCAGACCTGGTAAGTGGGGATGGAATGCTTAAACTGAACCTCTCCCCTTCCACCCGGATACTTTTGGAAAATAATCAAAGCTTTACAGGGAGCCCTGCAAATAGAAATTTGATTGTGATTTATAGCGTTACTACAAGAAGCATTCCGGCTCAAACCACACCACATACGATTATTGTGATGTGCTAGGACAGGAACCGCACGCAATACAATGCGTGTTGATTTTAAATAAGCTCATAATCGCCCGTCAGAGTTTCAACACGTATTAATGCACGCGTTTTCGACGCAGCGTAATCTTCCAATGGCGTGCAATACACCATGTCGCGTTACCCTTCAAACACCTCACAAAGTTTATTGAGCGCCTTTTTTTCAATGCGGGACACATACGAACGGGAAATATCAAGCATGTTCGCTATCTCACGCTGAGTCATGCAGAAGTTCCCGGCAAGCCCGTACCTTAGTTCAATCACTAGGCGTTCACGCTCCGTCAGGTGTTTTTTGATCAGCCGACGAAGCTGCTCCACCGCGATGCGCAGTTCAACCTCATCCCCCACAAGAGAGTCGTCCGTACCAATCACCTCTGCGAGTGAGATGTCGTTGCCGTCCCGGTCGGTACCGATGGCATCGTTGAGGGATATTTCGCACGGTCTGCGTTTATCTGACCGTATGCTCATCAATATCTCATTTGCTATCCTCACATAACGGCTTTGTAACTTGCTTAATGGGACCCATTATTTCTTCAGGAATGTCGATATCATCTTCATCCACGGAGCCGAACAAAAATATATGTGCGTTCTTCCCATCCCAGGTTACCTTTTGAACAAAGGAACGTAATACTGAACGTTTTTGCTCTACGTTCATGTCATCGAGGGTGTCCCTAAATGAAAAGAGCATTTGACGAATAATATCAAACTCAATTGTTGAGAGCGCATGGCTTTTCGTTAAGCCCTCAAGCTCCAATACACGCTGATTAAGCATTTCACGTTTATCATGGAGCTGTTCAATCTGTCTAATGATATAAGCTTCGGCAGAACTGCCGGATGCGCTCGCGAGAGATGCGACAAGAGCCTTAATTTCTTTGTCGTTTTCATCCACAGCTTTTTTGAGGCGTTCGATATCCGCTTCAATTTCGTGATGGTTACAGGAGATTTCTTGTTTGCCATTTTCCAAATGTCGAATAAACTCAGAACTATCCTCCCCTAGCCTTTTGATTTCGTCGCATACTGCCTTATCAAGTATGTTTCCATTTGCATTTTTGAGTTTGCAGCGTTGGCCCCGACTGATTTCCTTCATTGTGCAGACATAGGTGTAAATCCTTTCATTATTAGAATCCAGTCTGGAGCTAAGCTTAGGTCTCATAAAATCACCACAATCCGCACACCGGAGTAAACCAGACAACAAGGCTACATTGCTTCGTGGTTTCCGGAAGGATTTTGAACGGTTCTGCTCGAGGTTGCTCTGAGCTTTGATCCATTCTTCCCCGCTTATGATACCGGTATGTTTACCAACCGATACTATCCATTCGTCCATCGGTCGAATTTTGTTGGCTGCTCCAGTCTTTTGTATGGTCCGATTATATGCCATGACACCGTGTCTGCCGTCAAACTGAGTTTCGTTTGCAAATAAGTCTACCTCGTTCTCCGTTAAGTATTTGTAAGCGTATTTATCTGCAATCATATAAACAGGATTCATTATAATGTTCTTTATAGAAAACCGGTTGAAAAGAATGCCGCGCCTTGTTGTAATGTTGTTTTGAACCAAAAAAGTCTCTGTTTTTGAAAGAGAGTTCGTTTCAAGGAATTTCGAAAAAATGAGGCGAACAAGATCTGCCTCTTCCGGGATGAGTTTTAGTTTGCATGCCTTTTTTACCTTGCCTTCGACTGTAACGTGTTCAATGCTCTCTGAAACATATCCTAGCGGTGTCATGCCGCCAAGCCAGCGTCCTGTTTTAGACAGTTCATGCATATTGTCCCGAATGCGTTCAGCAATGGTCTCGCGTTCAAGTTGCGAAAAAACTGAGCAAATATACATCATCGCCCGACCCATTGGGGAGGATGTATCAAATTGCTCCTTAATTGATATGAATTCAATATTGAGGCCGTTTAATTCTTCTATGAGTGCAGCAAAGTCACCAATGTTACGGCTGATACGATCAAGACGGTAACATACAACCGCAATAAATTTGTGCTGCCGAGCATCTAACATCATCTGTTTAAAATGAGGACGTTCGGTGTTACCTCCCGAGAATCCTTCATCCTCATAAATAAGGATGTCAACTTCACCTCTTGCTGTGTAGGTTGAACGGATATATTGGCGGCATAGTTCGATCTGATTTTCGATGGATTCTCCCTTACCTGTGAATCTAGATTTGCGAGAATAGATCGCAACGAACAATTTCTGTGGTTCCTTCATGGTGATACCTCCAAAATTCCGTAATGATATATATCCTTACAATTATACCAGAACGCATAATAATGGAGAATAAAATGAATATGATATTAATCTATTTGCTGCACGGTATTGTTGCAGCCTTTTTGTTTGTAGCCGCCCTCCAGGATGCTCGTAAGAGGGAAGTGAGCAATTGGATCTCAATTGGGCTTTTTGTAACCGCGTTGATACTAATGGCCGTACAGCGCCGAATAGATTTATCAGGTCTGCTCCCAGGAACAGTCATGGCCACTCTCTATCTGTTTGGATTTGATAACCAATTCAGAGGTGCAGACGTCAAAATACTGATTGCACTTGGGCTTTATCTTTCCCTTTACGGGTGTCTAATGATGCTGTTTATCGCTTGTGTAGCTGCTCTTTTTTACGAAGGTATTCGATATGTCATCACCCACGAGAAGCGGAAGTTCGTACCCTTTTGCACATGGATGGGCATCGCCGGCACGTTCATTCTTGCCGCGCAGATAATCTAACTGATGGAGGTAAATTACATCGATGTCTCAAAGAAAGCCGTATAGTCCGGTAACGTTGCTCATGGATACCATAAACAGTATTACGAGCAGCACCAGTAGATGGGCAAAATTTCTAACCAGTGCTTCACACATGTACAAGTATCCCTTTGCTGACAAGGTCATGATATACGCGCAACGGCCTTATGCGAGTGCCTGCGCCGAGTATGACCAATGGAGAACGGAGCTTAACCGGTATGTGCGCCACAGTGCAAAAGGCATCATGCTCGTTGACAACAGGGCAGATAAAGAAGGCGTCCGATTTGTCTTTGATGTTGCAGATACCGGCAGCATCGACAATAAGCCGCTGTATATATGGTCTTTGCGCGAGGATTATGAAACGCCTGTTCTCGAAAAGCTTTTGTCTGACCGCGGCATTGATCTTACGTCAGAAGGAAGCTTTATTGAAACGCTGCGCGCAATATCATATTCTGAGGCCAGCAAAACGATTGACCAGGTATTCTCTTATGTGGAAAATACCGATATTGATAAGGACGCTCTGCAAAACGCATTCTATGAAAGCGTTACGTGGACGGTACTATCCAGGTGCGGTATAGAAGCATCAGAATTCATAGATCGTGACGCCTTTGAACCAATCTTACTGTTAAAGTATTTCGCTCAGATACATGCGTTTGGGAGCCTTGTAAGCCGTTCCAGCGGTGAAATTCTACGTTCCGTGGAACGAATCGTTAAGTCACTGGACGGTGATCGCGCTGCAAGGCAAGCGCAGCAGAACCTTTTTGATTCAATAAGTACCAACATACTGAAAGGAGAAAATATCGATGAGCAACACAAAGAATTGGAACCTGGAGACGGAGCCGGAATTCATGACCGATCCGGAGAACGGGCTTCTTTATCAGAAACAGGGGGAAGTTTATCTGCCGGTGGTCGAGATGGACGAGGAAGCGACGTCGATCGGGACATTCGGGAGAATGCGGAAGGAATACCTACGCAGAACCGACCCGATAGAACTGGAACGGATGACAGCAACTGGCGAATTGTTCCCCCATTTGCGGGCGATGGAAGTGAGAGCCGGGGCGCTGATGGATCGATTGATGGAGCAGATGGCCAAGAACGAGGGCGTGAACGAGGAGCTGAAAGCGAAAGACCAGATGGAATGGGTTGGCTTGATGAACAACATCAGGTACCGGGCGGAGGAAATCGTCCGACAAGAACTGATCTACGTATAGCCGATGAGCCGCCAGTATATGGCGGCTTTTTTGATGCAAGTGTTCTCGCCGGCGCGGGTATCTCTCTTTCGCTTTTAGATACCATTCTTCGGGACGGCAGCAATTCCAAGAATAGCAAGCTTCGCATCACCGCTGCATTTCAAAAAGGTAAGTCGGTTGAAGAAAACGCTGCTTTCCTGAAAAGCGAATACAGCAGCGGTGGCAAAGGCTTTAATTTCAATAGCCGCAACATTTCTGTTTGGTTCCATGATGGCGGAATTATCTTGGCCAATGGTAGAACAGCATTGAGTTCGCGCAATGCTGTAACCTTATCTTGGGAGAACGTAGCAACCAGGATTAGCGATCTCCTTGATGATGGTACATATCTTACCCAAGATGAAATGGATATTGTCGAATCAAATGAGTTGACTGATATTGCACGTCAGATATGTTATTTGCACAGCGATTGCAATATCGATCTGACTTCCAATGATGAAGAACTGTTTTATGGGGGATATCCTGATAAAATAGAACGGATCAGTAAACTACTTGGACAAAGTGATACTCGCGCCGAGTTGGTTAGGGCCGTACAAGACTTAAACGATGCTTATGAAAATGACCGAAACGTCATGCGCTTTCATTTTCATAAACCGGCAAAAATTTTGCAGCGCATCATTGACTTGAATCTTAAGCCACAAGAGTTTTCGGTAAGAGAATACAACGATATTTCGTTTACTTCTTTCATCACCGAGGACGAGATTGATGCGACTTTTAAAGGCGGCAGCGGGATTACCGAAGGAAAATTCCGTATCTATTCTCACTTCCTGCATTCCCATACTCCCAAAGAGCACATCGACTTTATAAAAAAGGAGTATGGGCAAGGCGGTAGATCACACGCTGTATCCCATGCGGATAATTCCTGGGAAGATCATTCACCAACAGAAGGAGTAATCCTAAGAAAAGGTGACGCCTCTGTTAAATTCTCTTGGAATCAGGCCGTGGACCGTATTCGGAAGCTCATTATCTCTGGAAAATACATGGGCCAACAAGAAATTGAATACGTTCCTCAATTTGAGAGAAAAGTGTTGGCCAGTTACGTCCGCGCTTTCTTCTCCAATGCTCCTCTTACGTTTGCGAGGCCATATATCTCTCTTGACTATCACGAAGGATGCGAAGAGATCCTCAAGCAGCTTAACGAATCGGACAAGGTTAACGGCATTATCGACATGATGCAATTAGTAATGGAAGAAACTCCACCGGATGACCGTCATTTTTCTTATCGTCAGGCTGCGTACCAGGACATTATCAGCTTCAATAACGGCACGTTTACCCTGTTTCCAAGGCAAATGGACGGTTCATTTACAGTACCGGAATTTCTTGGCCAAGAACCGGCACCAACTTCTCAGGTGTCATTGTTTGACGTTCAAATGCCCTTTGCCGGACAAGCTCAATATGAGGGCATTGACCTCCCGGATGATGATATTGACGAATTCGGCGATGGATTTGATGATACGGGCGAGCCTATTGATGACAATTTGGAGGAAGCTGCAGATCCTCCAGCGGCTCCGATCGCTGCGCCTGTTCTGAAACAGGCGAAAGCCAACTTCCGTATTACAGATGACTTAGTCGGAGGGCCAAAGGAGAAGTACGCGAGAAACTTCACTGCGATTAAGCTCCTGAAAGACTTGGAATCAAGCCATCGCATGGCCACGCCGGAGGAACAGGAAATCCTATCACGCTATATCGGATGGGGTGGTTTATCCCAAGCCTTTGACGAAGCCAATAAGAAATGGTCTTGTGAATACGTCGAGTTACAGGAGCTGCTTACCGGCAGCGAGTACGAAATGGCGCGGGCTTCAACGTTAAGCGCATTTTATACACCAGCAGCCGTTATTAAGCCAATGTTCCAGGCACTTGAAAACTTTGGTTTTAGAAAAGGGAGTATTATTGATCCAGGTTGCGGTACGGGAAAATTCTTCGGCTTACTCCCTGGTAGTATGCAAGGATCAAGGTTGTATGGTGTGGAGCTGGACAGTATCACCGGGCGAATTGCAAAACAGCTTTATCCCGAGGCAAATATCCAGGTCAAAGGCTTTGAGGATACCTCATTCGATGATAATTCCTTTCATGCTGCAATTGGCAATGTGCCTTTCGGAGATTACCAGGTAGCTGACCGGCGCTACGCTAAGAACGGATTTCAAATCCATGATTACTTCTTTGCTAAAACAATTGATAAGGTGCGCCCCGGTGGACTGATTGCTTTCATTACGAGCAAAGGCACACTGGATAAAAAGAATCCGGCTTTCCGCAAGTACCTAGCGGAACGCGCGGAGCTGCTTGGCGCAATACGCCTGCCGAACACTACTTTCAAGGCAACAGCAGGCACGGAAGTAACGTCAGATATTCTGTTCCTGCGTAAGCGTGAAAAGAGTATGGTCGTTGACGAGCCGTGGGTGCACCTTGGCAAGACTGAGGACGGAATACCTGTAAACAGCTATTTCATCGAGCATCCGGAGATGGTCCTCGGAAAGATGCAATTCGATATCGGAATGTACGGTACGGAAACCACCTGTGTTCCCTTCGAAAATGCAGACCTTTCCACCCAGCTCCAGGAGGCCATTCAAAACATCCGCGCCGAATACAATGAGATCCAATTGGAAAGCCAGGAAAAAGCTCAGGACTGCATACCGGCAGATCCGGAC
>JAEYSE010000089.1 GCA_023435025.1 Bacillota bacterium | reverse complement strand
ACACCCGCTTAGGGCCGTAACGGCCCTAAGAACCCATACCAAGGAACGCCCTACTTTAGGGCGTTCCCGACGAAAGGGATCCCCAAGGGACGTGTCCCTTGGGTGGGGTGCAGGGGTGAAATCCCTGCAAAAAAAGCTTTATCGACAAGCTGAGGCGGCCAGTATGGCCGCCTTTTTTCATGCTGATTTGCGGATTATTGATAAATCACTTTAAAGTCCTCAAACACCACCGGCGTATCCCAGGTAAACACATATCCCGCCTGACTGCCTTCCTCGGCAAATATGTTCGAATGCGTATTCTGCCAGGTTTCGAGCACTTCATCCTCCCCTTCCCTTTTGCAAATATCAAACGTGACCTCGCAAAAAGGAAGTATCGTAACAGCCGTGGTTTCAATAACGCACTTTGGCGTTCCGTTCCAATCCGTTACAATACTCAGACTTCCTTCCTGGGGTAGGGGCTCATTGTATGCTTCATAGCTTAACAGGCAGGAGGTTGTAGCCCGCTTTCGACCTGAGCGGATCAATTCCACAAGCTCGTTTGCAATCTCCTCCGTTGGGCCCATGTAGCCGCAAAAATAATACGTTGTACCTTTGTCCCGCCCCGTATCGCTTATAAACTTATTCCAATACTCTTTGATCACTTTTTCGTTTTCCACCGGCCCATCCTCCAGTCGTTCTTCACAGCACGCCCTCGAGCTTCAACAGCAGTTCCTTTGCCGCAAGCCCGCCCGCGTACCCCGTTAATACCCCGCTTGCTCCGATCACCCGGTGACATGGCACAATGATGGAGATGGGGTTCCTGGCGTTCGCGTGACCCACGGCGCGCGCCCCGTTGCTTCTTCCGAATATCCCTTTGGCAAGTTCCCCGTAGCTGCGTATCTGCCCATACGGGATTTCGGTTAGCGCCCTCCATACCTGTTTCTGGAATATGGTACCCTCCAGCAGAACAGGCACGGTAAATGTCCGAAGCGTTCCCGCAAAATATGCGTTCAGCTGTTCCGCTGCCTCAAGAAGGACCGGCGTTTCACGTTCGATGTACCCTTCCGGCTGGACCGTCCCGCCAAAGAACACATTGGTGATCGCTTGTTCCCGCTCCGCTATGCCGATTTTCCCAAGCGGGGTATCAATGAATATCGCATGCTTCATATCGGCTTTTCCTCCCCGAATAGCGCCCTGTACTGTTGGGGCGCAGTCCCCGTTTCTCGCCTGAACGCCGCATAAAAAGGCGCCAGGCTGGAAAAACCGCAGTTCCCCGCTATTTCCGTTACGCTCAGTTTCGTCTGCCGCAGCATGCGCCGCGCCGCTTCCACCCGAAGCCGGTTGCGGTAACCAAGCGGCGTTACGCCGTACTGTTGTTTGAATATCGCGCCGATATGGCCGAGCGAGATATTCAGTTCCCTCAGCACTTCCCTCAGCGGCATTGGCCTATCGTACTCCCGCTCCAAAAGTTTGCGGCAAAGTTCAGCCGCTTCTTCTGCGGGGCGGTACAGAATAAGATCCGGCCTGCAGCGTTTGCAGGGGCGGTAGCCGTGGGCTGTTGCCTCCTCCTGCGTATCGTAAAACGCGACATTCTTTCTCAATGGCGTGCGCGTGGTGCAAGAGGGGCGGCAGAATATGCCCGTGGTTTTGACGGCAACGTAGTACCGCCCGTCATACTCCTGATCTGACCGGACAAATGCCTGCCACTTCTCTTCTTCCGAAAGCGCACAATTCCTTTGCTGTTCCATGGCAGAAGTATAACATATATCGATAGCCAGGGGCTTCTTGTTTTTCACGGATTATATTGTTAAAAGTAAGTCAGAAAAGACCAGGCGGAACTTGTAATACCCCCCGCAGTTTGCTATTCTGTAATAAGAAGAATCGATATGGAGGTACATGCTTTGATGAAACCCGAACTCAAGCGGGAGCTGAAGGATTTCGCACTCCAGATCCGCATCGCCTGCCTTGAAGAGTTTAAAGCCCTGGGCTTTGGCCATGTAGGCGGCTCCTTAAGCGTTACGGATGTACTGGCGGTGCTCTATGGCTCCGTTATGAAAATTGATCCCAAGAACCCCACCTGGCCCGAACGGGACAAACTGGTTTGTTCCAAGGGCCACGCCGGCCCCGCCGTATACGCCACGCTGGCATTGAAGGGGTATTTCCCTTACGACATGCTGATGACACTCAACAAGCCGGGCACAAAGCTGCCCAGCCATTGTGACCGCAACAAGACCCCGGGCGTTGATATGACCACGGGCTCCCTGGGTCAGGGCACATCCCTTGCTGCAGGCCTTGCCTTGGGCGATAAGCTTAAGGGCCGTGACAGCCGCGTATTCCTCATATCGGGCGATGGCGAGCTCAACGAAGGCCAGGTTTGGGAGACCGCCATGTTTGCGGTAGCGCGAAAGATAGACAACCTCGTCTGGTTCATTGACGACAACAAAAAGCAGCTCGACGGACCCGTTGAAATGGTACTCCCCCAGAGCGATATCGCCGCCCGATTTGAAGCGTTTGGCTTTGACACCCAGCGCATCCCCGGCAATGACGTGGAAGCGATTTATGAGGCGATTGAGCGTACAAAGGCCGTTTCCGGCAAGCCGCATGCCATCGTGCTTGATACCATAAAGGGAGCAGGCGTCAAGGCGGTGGAAGAAACGCTGAACAACCATTCCATGGCCGTTAAGGCGGATGTGTTTGACAGCTGGATCGAAGGCGTCAAGGCGGACCTTGCGGCGCACCGCGCTGAGGCTTAAGGGAGGAAAATATATGAAAATCGTTTATAACGGCAGCATGGATGCTGTTACATTTAAAGATTTATTGGGAGAAAACATCCCCAAGCTGATCGAGCAGGATCCCGACGTCATCTATCTGGACGCGGATCTCATGAGCTGCATCGGCACCACGAAATACGCGCTTGCAAACCCGGATAAGGCTATCAACTGCGGCATTTCCGAAGCAAACATGATCGGCGTGGCCTCTGGTCTAGCCGCCGCAGGCTTCAAGCCCATCGCCCATACGTTTGGCATATTCGCTTCCCGTCGCGTGTTCGATCAGGTGTTCCTTTCCGCGGGCTACGCGAAAAACGATATCACGGTGCTTGGCACCGACCCCGGCGTCTGCGCGGCCTACAACGGCGGTACGCACATGCCCTTTGAGGATGTCGCGCTCTACCGCGCCGTTCCCACCGCTACGGTATTCGATATCGCGGATACTGCACAGCTGCTGAACGTACTCACCCAGGCCAAGGACCTGCCGGGCGTCAAATATATCCGCGTTGGCCGCAAGAACAACGCCAAGGTATATGAAACAGGCAGCGAGTTCCCCATAGGCAAGGGCATTACGCTCCGGGAAGGCAAGGACGCTGTGGTGTTTGCGACCGGCATCATGATCCATGAGGCCATGCAGGCGGCGGAAGAGCTTTCCAAGGAAGGCATCGAAATCGCGGTAGTGGATATGTTCACCGTTAAGCCGATCGATGAAGACTGCATCGTGAAGTACGCCAAGCAAACCGGCGCCGTCGTTACTGCAGAAAACCACAACAAGGTCGGCGGCCTGTTCAGCGCCGTAAGCGAAGTGCTTGGCCGCAAGTGCCCCACCCCCGTGGACTATGTCGCGGTGGAGGACCTGTACGGCCAGGTCGGCCCGCAGGATTACCTGCAGCAGGTCTATGGCCTCACCAAGGAGAACGTAATCAAGAAGGTCAAGGCCGTTCTCGCGCGCAAATAAGCTTCTTTACTGACAAAAGGTCTGCGGCAATCCCGCAGACCTTTTTTTGTTGAGTGATAGAACGTTGGGCTCCGCCCACCTCCCAAGGGACAACATCCCTTAGGAATCCCTTCCCCAAATACCCTAGGGCATTTTAGGTTGGGTTCATGGTACCTCTCTTCACAGTTCCAAAGCGGCGTGCGTTTGTACACGCCCTACAACCTTCTTATTCAGCGCAGCAAAATTCTTCTTGTTTGCCTCATAGAGGTTCTTGAATACCGCAAAGCCGCTGTCATACACGGCTTTGTGATCGGGGTTGGGCTCATACCGGCGGCATGCGGGAACCAGCGTCTTGGCCTGTGATAAACTTGAAAACGCGCCTAAGCCCACCGCCGCAACCAGCGCCGCGCCCACCGCGCCCACATTCTGCGGATCCTCCACCGTTTCCACGGGCCTTCCCAGCACGTCCGATAGTATCTGGCAGGTAAGCGCCGCCAGCGCCCCGCCGCCCACAAAGCGGATAACATCAGAGGTCTTTACCTTCTTTTCCTGCGCCTGCAGCATCCAGCGCATGTGGTAGCAAACGCCCTCGATTACGGAACGGATCAGCTCTGTCTTGCCCGTTTCCAGGCCGATGTTGAAGAACATGCCGCGGGCGTTCGTATCCTCAAACGGGCAGCGATTGCCGTGCAGCCAAGGTGTGAATATCACGCCGTTGCTGCCCGCAGGGATTTGTGCGATCACATGTATCATGTAATCGTACAGGCTGCGGTAGGCCGCCTCCTGCCCGTCCGCGATGTTGACCTTTTGGAGATAGATGCCGATCTCGTCGAGCGCCAGATGGTTCTTGACCCACTCCAGGCATTTGCCTGCCGTCTCAAGCTCCGCAAAATAGTTATAATACCCGGGCTCCGCGCCCACCACGCCTGCGATCATGGCAGAAATGTCCAGTGTCGGCTTATCGACCACGGTGGAAACCCAGCCCGAAGTCCCCATATACAGATGCGTACTGCCCACATCCACCGCGCCCGCGCCCACGCCGATTAAAGAGGCGTCCCCGCCGCCGCCAAACACGGGCGTTCCCGGCTTCAGGCCCAATGCCTCGGCCGCCCGCTCCGTCAGCCCGCCAGCCTCTTCCGTGGAACGGATGATGCGCGGCAGGTGCGCGTGTTCTACGCCAAGCATACTGCACATCTCTTTGCTGAACCCTCCGCGACCGGGGCGAACGTCATAAAGCAGCGTGGCGAACGCGGAATCCGCCGTCATCACAAACTCGCCCGTACAGCGTGCGATCAAAAACTCCTTCACGTCCAGCCATTTGTAAACGCGGGAGAAATTCTCCGGCTCGTGGCGCTGCACCCATTTGTACTTCCATATGGGGTCTTTTACGCTGCCTGCGACCGCACTGGTAATGGCAAGCGAGCGCAATAACCGGAATATGTTGATGCCGGATAGTTTTAACCCGAATGCCATGCCCTCCTGGTATTCCTCCACCGCGCGCTGGTCCATATAGCTCATGGCGGGGCGCACGGGGTTTCCGTATTCATCCACCAGCACCAGTCCCTGCATCTGGGAGCAGAATGAAAGGCCCCTGATTTCCCCCGGCGTGACTTCTGCGGCCTCCAACGTTTCCCGCGTGGTAACGCACATTGCGTTCCACCAGTCCTCCGGTTGCTGCTCAGCGCCACCGTCCGGGAACACCGCAAGCGGATAGGGCCGCTGCGCAAAGGCGCGCAAGGTCAGCGCGCCATCGATTGAAAACAGGCAGGTTTTGAGCGCCGTCGTACCTACGTCATACGCAAGTATGTACCCCGTATTGCCCATCAACTTATTCCTTCCGTTTACCGTTTTTTGGCTCGGTAAAAGCACCTTTTACAAACTTGAGCGTCTGCTCCACTACGTAATCATCTCGATGAAACACATCCTCCCCCGCGTAGAGCGCAAAGCGTTTTGCGTAATACTCGCACGCATAGCTGAACTGCAGGGACATGAAGAGGTTATCAAGAAGGAACGCAAATATCCCCGGGTCACAGTCCCTTCTTACCTCGCCTTCCTTTTGCAGACGGCGCACAAGGTCGGTATACATGCGGCTGGTCATGCCCTCTATTTCATCCACAGACTGCAGCATCAGCTCGGAATTGCTGTTGGTTGTCATCTCGTTATACAAATGGATCATGCTGCGATGTTCACGCGAATGCTTTTGGATGGCGCGCAGCACCTTCTCCACCTTAAGAAGGATATCTTCCTCCTGCTGCATGATATCTTCCAGCGTTTCGTTGATGAGTCCCGAGCAGTATTTTACGGTGGTGAGGAACAGATCTTCTTTGCTGACGAAATACTGGTACAGGCTTCCGACGCTGATCCCCGCTTTTTTCGCAATGGTATTTGTGTTCGCGTTTTCGTACCCGCAGAGAGCAAACTCCTCCATCGCCGTTTCCAAAATACGCGTGCGCTTTTCCGCCGGAATCCGCTCAAACAGTTCCGTCAATGCCCTCTCTCCGTTCTTATTGTATTTGCAAAATGAATTATGAGTGATTGCTCACTCTTATTTTAGCAGTGTTGAACCAAACCCGCAATCATTTTAGAGCCAATTTTATATGATTCCTTAGAATTTCTCGCAATATGCGCAGGAACCGCAGAATAATCCTGCAAATTCACAAAGCAACAGGCGCGGAATATATTGACTTTTCAAGACCCGCTGTTATACTAAAGCTATCATGAGTGAGCCATCACTCACAATTCGGGAGGGGTCATATGGATAACCGCTTCGCCATTTCACAATACCCGGATGCAGCATCCATTACAAAAAAGCTGGACGCGCTGATTGCGCAGCCCATGTACAGCGTCACGCCCGAAGCGCTCGCCCGCTATGAAGCGGAGTATTACGGCAATAAGTGCGTCAAATCCAGGGCCCTGTTTGAAGAAGCAAAGGAACGCATCCCCGGTGGCGTGCAGCACAACCTCGCGTTCAACTACCCGTTCCCGCTGGTGTTCACCAAAGCGGAAGGGCCTTATCTTTACGATATCGATGGCAACCGGTATTTCGATTTTCTGCAGGCAGGCGGCCCCACGGTCTTAGGCAGCAACCCGCCTTATGTGCGGGAGAAAGTCATTGAGCTTTTAAATACCTGCGGGCCTTCCACGGGTCTGTTTCATGAATGCGAATATAAGCTTGCTAAAAAAGTGTCCGATAGCATGCCCAATGTGGAACTATTCCGCATGCTGGGCTCCGGCACGGAAGGCTGCATGGCGGCTATCCGCGTGGCCCGTCTGGCCACGCGTAAAAAAAACATCGTGAAAATGGGCGGCGCATATCATGGCTGGAGCGATCAGCTCGCATACGGCATACGCGTACCCGGCTCCAAGGGGACGCAGGCAAACGGCGTCCCCGGCTTTATCTTCAAACACACGCAGGAATTCTTCCCCAACGACCTTAACTCTCTTGAGCGCGTACTGCGCGCAAATACCCTACGCGGCGGCACTGCGGCCGTGCTTTTAGAACCTGTAGGCCCTGAAAGCGGCACCCGCCCAGTAGATCGGGATTTTCCCAAGGGTGTGGAGGCGCTTTGCCGCAAATACGGCGCGCTTTTGGTATTTGACGAAGTAGTCACCGCCTTCCGCATCGGCATGTCGGGCGCGCAGGGGTACTTTGGCGTCTCTCCGGATCTGACGGTGTTCGGCAAGGTTATTGCGGGCGGTTACCCGGGTGCGGGCGGTTTGGGCGGCAAGAAGGAGTATATGCGCTACCTTGGCGCAGGGCTCGACGGTGCTGCCAAACATAAAAAGGCGCTGGTAGGCGGCACCATGGCGGCAAACCCGCTTTCCTGCGTGGCGGGATACTATACGCTGGAAGAGATCGAGCGCACCAACGCCGCGCAGGTCGCGGGCCAAATGGGGGATCGCATCACGGCGGGCCTGAACCGGTTGATTGAAAAGCATTCCCTGCCGTTTGTTGCGTTCAATCAGGGCTCCATCTGCCATTTGGAAACGGTGGGCACCATGCATTTTTCCATCAACTGGAGCAAGCCCTGGACCATCCCCGCCGTGCTCAAGGAGACATCCGCGCGCAAAAAGGAAATGGAGCATATGGGTGCGGCCTACATGGCCGAAGGGCTTGTGACGCTTGCGGGCAGCCGGCTGTATACCAGCGCGGCTTATACGGAGGAATTGATTGACGAAGCGCTTTCCAGCTTTGACCGGGTATTCGAGAACATCGCCAGGCGCGCATAGCAAAAAGGAGCCGGATATGGAGATGCAACAGGCGAAAGAGCAGGTTGTTCTGGCGGGCAAGGAACTTGTTCGTACAGGGCTCATTGCGCGCACATGGGGCAACGTCAGCTGCCGCATTGACGCAGCTTCATTTGCCGTTACCCCTAGCGGGCGTGCATACGAAACGCTCACGGCAGAAGAAATTGTGCCGTGCAAAGTAGCGGACGCCACGTATGAGGGAGAAATCAAGCCCTCCTCTGAGCGCGGCGTACACGCGCTTGTCTACCGCACGCATTCACACGTGGGCTTTGTTATCCATACCCACCAGCTTTGGGCTTCCGCCGTCAGCGCATGCGGAATAAACGCTATCCCGGCGGATGGGTTCACTCTGTTGGGCGGATGTGTCCCCATCGCCGCTTACGGCTTGCCCGGCACCAAGAAGTTGCGCTCAGGCGTTGCCCAAGCGCTCAAAGAGACCACGGGCAACGCCATCATCATGGCGCATCACGGCGCGCTGTGCTTCGGGCGCGATTACGAGCAGGCGTTCATGGCCGCGCAGCAGCTCGAACAGGCTTGCGAAGCATACATACGAAATGTGTTTGAACAGAAAAGCGGTCGAGCGTTTACGGATGTATCATCCCTTGGCGCATATTATCTTTCCAACACCGGAGGAGCAAAGCCGCCCTCCCCCACTCCCCCCGCCATCAGCCGGCGTACAGCGGGCGGCTTTGCCTTTCTAAACGACGGTTCATCGCCGTTGACCGGTGGGCAGCTTCCGCAGGATACAGGCATGCATCAAGCAATCTATGAAAACCGCAAGGATATCTCATTCATCCTGCAGGCAACGGAGCGTGGCCTGCTGGAGCTATCCGCCACACGTAAGACACTTTTCCCCATGCTGGACGATTTTGCTCAGCTGGTTGGCGTGAGCTTACGCGCCGCAAAAACCAGTGTGCCAAGGGACGTCGTGCGCGCGCTCAAAGGGCGCTCCGCCGCATTCCTTCCGGGTGGGGGCGTTCTCTGTTGCGCCAATACGCAAAGCGACGTCGAGGCGGTACGTATGGTGGTGGAAAAGAATGCGCTAACATGGCTCTGCGCATGGCTCATGGGCTCAGGCAAACCCATCCACCCGCTGGAATGCTGCCTGATGCGCCTGGTCTATTTAAAAAGCTACTCAAAAAAAGCGAACGCCTGACAAAATCGGCGCGGCAATGCGGCCATACCCTCAAACGGGTATGGCCGCATTTGGTGTTTTGTGATGCGTCCGGATATGATAGAATAATGAAAACCATTCACTGACTCATACACTTTAACGACAACTTCCAACATATGGAGGTACATATGAAGATCTTGCTGAAAAACGGAACGATCGTGGACGGCAGTGGACAACCGGGGTACTTCGGCTCCGTTATACTGGAGGACGAAAGGATCGTGTCCGTGCTGCGCGGAAAGGCGCCAGAGGGGTTTGACGGAACGATAATCGACTGCACAGGCCTTATCGTTGCGCCGGGGTTTATCGACGCGCATTCGCATAACGACTGGTACGCGGCGAGGCGGGACCCCCTGCCCTACTTTACGCCTTTTGTAGAGCAGGGCATTACCACGCAAATAACCGGCAACTGCGGCTTTTCCCCATTTGGCTACAAGCAGACAACGCCCTATCAGCACCTTCTGGGCAGCGGCCTGTTTGAGGTGGGCGACGCGCCATATGAAGAATTCCATACGTTCTCCGGCTGGCGAAAGGAAGCAGATCTGCGCGCGCCCTTGAACCTCGTTCCTTTGCAGGGGCACGGCTCCATACGAATCGGATTAAGCGGATATGAAAACCGTGCCCTTACACCGGATGAAATGAAACTGCATGACGAGAAGCTCGAAGAATCCCTTGGTGAAGGCGCGTTCGGCCTTTCCTACGGGCTGATGTACGAGCCGGACCGGTACGCTACCCCGGAGGAATTGCTTTGTGCCGCCAGAATAACGGCCAAGCAAAACAAGATACTCACCGTCCACGCGCGGGCGTGCTCCGCCGCTTCCACCTCCTACAGCCCGCCGTTCGGCGGCAGGGCGCACAACCTTAGGGCGCTCGACGAAATGTTGCTGCTGGCCCGGGAAACCGGCGTAAAGCTGCAGTATTCCCACCTGATATTCGTGGGTGAAGCCTCCTGGAAAACGGTTGAAGAAAGCCTCGCGCTCATTGACCGCGCGCGAGCTGACGGCGTGGACGTCCAATACGATATGTACGCCATGACATTCGGCGTCTCCGTCATTACGGTCGTGCTGCCCAGCTGGTACCTTTCCCTACCGGAAAGCAAAAAACGAAATCCCGCCATCCGCGCACGGCTCGCGCTGGAGATCGGCGTTACCAAGCGGGTGCTGGGCTTTGGATTTTCAGATATGCAAATTGCCTGGCTGGGCGAAGGCCATGATGACCTCTGCGGCAAGCGCGTGCCGGAAATCGCAAAGTCCTGGGGCGTTTCGGAACTTGACGCGTACCTGCGTCTGGTAGATTTAAGCCATGGCAAGGGCCGGCTCAATATGTATCGGTATTACAGCGAGCCCATACTGTTCAAGTTGATGCAGCACGAGCCCTCCCTCTTTATGACCGACGCGTGGATCGAGGAAAAGGGCATACAGAACGCCGCGGCATATTCCTGCTTCGCAAAGTTTTTGCAATGGGCGCGTGAAAAAAAGAGCGGGCTTAAATTAGAGCAGACATTGCGCAAAATGACGGGCGCCACAGCCGACCGCTTTCTGATAAAAGACCGCGGGTATATCCGAGAAGGGTGTTTTGCGGATATTACGGTGTTCGACTTCAACCGCATCGCCGCTGATGGGGATCTCCCCCAAAAACCGGAGGGGATTGTGCATGTATTTGTCAACGGCCGGCAGGTGGTAGCAAACGGCACGGCCGATCCCGCTTCGCTTTTAGTGGCCGGAAACGTGGCTGTATCACTTACCTAAACCCTATATATTCTGTCACCTGTTCCCTGCAAGAATCATAGTATATACAAAATCCATGCGGGAGGATCTCGTATATATGCAAGGAACAAGATTACTTTTCAGAACCGCTCCAGGCGCTATCGTTATCCCCGCCGGGACCGCTTTAGATTTGACTGCCCGTTTTCCCCGGGGCGTATGCGTTTCGGCTTACCCTTCCATCCGCATGGCCTCCGCCAGCCGCTCCACCTCCGCCGTCCCCGTGACGCTGCGGCTTATGGTGATGGACGGTGAGGAAGGGTTAGCATGCCTTGACCAATTCACATTGCTGCCGGGCGGATCTTGCTCGCTGGCCTATGACGTTCCCGGCGTAGGGCTCAAGATATACGCGGAGGCTGTCGCCGGTACGGGCAACGCATACGTAGACTTCTTGCTTTATGGGTACGCGCCTTATCTCTCAACACGCAATACCATTTGCAGCATTTAGCGCCATATGGTTAAGAAAAGCCGCCGGAGCAGGCGGCTTTTTTATGTGTCATCTGACGCGCATGCTGCCGAATGAGACATACGGGTATTCTGTAAGGAGCGATGTGCAGCTAGAGCCGCAACCAATCTCAGATGGTGCAGATTTAAAGTGCATTCTCTAATGTCCTTTTCGCTGGTGGGGCGACGGAGCGCCGCTGCCATGCAGCTAACGATTTTGAAACTATTAAAATTCTTATGAAATATAATCCGGTTTCGTAAAATTTTAATTCGTTTTTCCGGCATATGATTCGGAGAAAATAACAATGCATATGTAATCGCGTATATGTACATCCGGTGCTTAACGCGAGTGCGTATAGCATTGAAAAGGAGGATAAAAAATGAAAAGAAAACTCATTTCTTTCCTATCCATTTTCATCCTGTCCGCCGCTCTTTGCGGTCCAACCTTCGCTTCAAGCGAGAGAGTGCCGGGTATCACGTTCGTCAATGCGGAAACCTCAGGCAAACGCCAGCGGCACGCGCGGTTTGACGCAAAAGTGTTTGTGGACGGGCTTGTAGCCGACAATGTTATCCCACGCGAGACGGGAGACAAACTGCTTGCGTATCTCAACCAAAGACGCGAGGAGCACAAAGCAGAGCGGGACAAGCTAAAAGCAATGACGGAAGAGGAGCGCCAGGCCTACTTTAAGGAACAAAATGCCAAACGAGAATCGAATGAACCGTTTGCCGAGCTTGTCAAAAACGGAACCTTAACACAGGAGCAGGCAGTCGCAATCGCCAAGGCGCTGCGGGAACATAAAAAGAAATAACCTTCTTTTAAGAATTCCCGCGAAAAATTCAAAAGGCCCGGCAGGATACCCTGCCGGGATCATTTCAAAACCAAGATTGGCTCATTATTGAAGCCAGGCGATGGTATCTTCGGATATGGTGTACCCCAGCTTTTTTTGCAGTTCCAGCGAGGGCATATTCCCCGCTACGATTTGGCCAAATGGGACATAGCCCGCATCCAAATGCACATTGGTCTTAAAAGCCTCGAGCTTTTCGCCAATACCGCGTCTTCTGAATTTTGGCAAAATTTCCAGCATGCCGATGGACCCTTCCGCGTGCTCGCCTATAAAGCCCGCAAGCTCGCCCTGCACATACGCGCCGTACATAATGCCCGAGCCGAGACGCTCCATCAGATAGCTTTCGTCCAGCTCATGGGAATACCAGTCCTGAACAAATTTTAGGTGGCTTTTATCGAGCTTTTCTATTTGGACACCCTCATACTCCATTGGGACAGGCTCTTTATGAAGATACGCCGCCTGAACGCAAACGAGAGAGCGGCTTAGCCCCAGTGCCTGTTCGGCAAGCGGGATCATAAACGGCTGGTGGGCCACGAACAATATTGCGTCATGAATCTCTGAAATCATGCTTTGTGCAGTATCCGGGTCTTTTGCGCTCATCATGTATACTTCCGAATAGGTATGGTACACAAGTACGCCGTTTTCGCTCGCCGTAAGGATATTCGCTTGTTTGCGCCGGATGGCCTCAAGCATGTCGATATGCAGCAGCGGTTCCCGCTCAAGATAATCCAAAGCAGGTTGCAATCGTTTCATATATTCCATACCTTTTTGCTGTTTTTGGTTATGCCTTGCATCATACGCTATCATTATAAACTAAAAACAGGCGGAGCGACCGCTCCGCCTGTTTTTTCATCTGTGAACCTGTTTAGCCTACGGAGAGCACGATCTCCTGACGCTTGTCAAAAGAAGCTTTGATGGCGGCAAGTATGTTGCCGTGAGAGTCGTTGAGGCTCATCGTAGCGGTGGAAACGACATCCGCAAGCTGCGCCTTTTCCTCTTCTGTCAGCGCGGCGTACTTGGCCTGATCTTCCGGCTTGTCAGAGTCAGCCTTTATGGGCCTGCCATTGACGTCGGAGCAGTACTTTGCGAACCATGCTTCCACCTCTTCCACGGTCTTGCCAACAAACAGCTGCTGGAAGGTATCCATCTGCTTGCTCCAGGTGCCGGTGTTCATGACATAGCCTTCGCCACGGTCGCGCTTGGTGGCCCAGGAATTCACTTCCGCAATGAAGTTCTCCTCGGTATCGGCGGTCTTGCCGTCTACCTTGGCATCGTGGTTTTCATCGTTGTTGTAGCCGCCCTGGCCGGGGAAACCGGAGAAATGCGGCATACTCTCGCCATCGTAGTTGGGGGTGGCATACTCAAGCTGGTCGACGTAGATGGCTAAGATTTTGCCGTCCGCGTCAAAGAGGGTATTCGCAAACACCTGGTTGATGCTGTAAACGGGGACTTCCGTATCATCCTTGCCGGGGCCCATGCGCGGGGTGTTGTTGAGGCCGAAGCCGAACGCCGCTGCAGAGGTGATTGTGAGGGGTACCCTGTTATCAAAGGCGTCCTTGATGGCGGCAAGTATGTTGCCATGGGGGTCGTTGAGGCTCATTGTGGCGGTGGAGACGACGTCCGCAAGCTGCGCCTTCTCGTCTTCGGTCAGCGCGCCGTACTTGGCCTGATCTTCAGGCTTGTCTGAATCAGCCTTTAAGGGCCTGCCGTTAACGTCGGAGCAGTACTTGGCGAACCATGCTTCCACTTCTTCAACGGTCTTGCCAACAAACAGCTTCTGGAAGGTATCCATCTGCTTGCTCCAGGTGCCGGTGTTCATGACATAGCCTTCGCCGCGGTCACGCTTTGTGACCCAGGAATTCACTTCGGCAACGAAGTTTTCCTCAGTATCGGCAGTTTTGCCGTCGACTTTTTCATCATGGTTTTCATCGTTGTTGTAACCGCCCTGGCCGGGGAAACCCGAGAAGTGCGGCATGCTTTCGCCGTCATAGTTGGGGGTGGCATACTCGAGCTGATCGATATAGAGGTTCAAAATTTTGCCTTCGCCGTCAAAGAGGACATTGGCAAATACCTGGTTCACGCTGTATACGGGAATGCCCGTATCATCCTTGCCGGGGCCAACGCGCGGGGTGTTATTGAGGCCAAAGCCCATGTAGACTTCCGCCGCGGCGATTGTCGCGGGGCCTTCCGCAACGGGTGCTTCCTCAACCGGCGCGGGATAGGTCGCGGGATCGAGTGCGTTGTTGACTGCGTAAATGATCGCCTGGCTGGTGACGGTAGCGCCGGTAATGACGTCCACATTCACGGAGCCGGCTTCCACGATCTTGGCGGGGAGTTCATCGAGGGCCTTCGTGCCGATGTTCTTGGTTTCCTTATCGCCGACGGCTTTTACGTCCACGATTTTGTCGCCATCCATGGTGACAGTGACGGTAACTTCACCGGCAAAGCCTTTTCCTACGCCGGTAAGCGTCTTGGTTTGTGCGGGAGCAGCAGTTTCGGCCGGGGCCTGGGCCGGGGCGCTGCAGGCCGCTGTGCCGATCAGCATCAGGGCAATCAGCGTCAGGGCAATCAGTTTGCGCATTTGTTTACCTCCGAAAATAATTGTATTTGTAGAACGCTTATCGCGCCACAAAACGAAAAGAGCGGACAACTGCGAGTGAAAAAATGTCAATTCATTAACACATGTATCTTATCATAACGGTATGTTTTAGTCAATGTGTGATAGTTATAACATTGACGCTGATTCGACAAAAAACTACCGTAAATATCTGGTAATTTTGTATTAATACTCAAAATCTAAGTATGAGTAACTTGCTTCTCTTCTTTTTGCTCAAAATAATACTTATATCTCTATAAGCGCATTTGCGCACCGAACCATAATTTTCTATAATAGAATAATCACACATACATTGACACGAAAGGAGCTGGTGGGTATGCGGCATGTAAAGTACCTGGCCATGATATCCTTAGACGCTGTGGACAGCGAGGATGCGGCGTTTTTGAATACGCTGCCCCACTTTGGCGCCCTTGCCCGGCGCGGCACGCTGGTGGAGCATGTCGCCCCTACATTCGTTACCAATACGTACCCCATCCACTGCTCCATCATCACCGGCGTATACCCCGAAAAACACGGATTGATCGAAAACCTGAAAACGCAGCCCGGCAAAGAGGACCCTGACTGGAACACGCAGGCGGAACTGGTGCGCGCCCCGACCCTGTACCAGATGGCAGCAAAGGCCGGGCTCACAGTATGTTCCATTTTGTATCCGGTGACGGAAGGCTCACCGGACATCCGCTACAACATACCTGAAATCCCAGGGCGCATGCCGCTGTTGCAGCGGGCTTTGCGCATGCTTAAGGGCAACGCGCCTTACTTGCTTGGGTGCATAATCCGCAACATCCAGTATAAAAGACGGCGCGGCTCGGCAGGTTTGGACGATTTGACCACCGCCTGTGCAATCGATACGTTGCAAAAAAAGCGTCCCAACCTTCTGCTGCTGCACTTATTGGACGCGGATATGAGCAAACACGAATTCGGCCCCAAGAGCCCTGAGGCAAAAGAGGCGCTTGTTCGCCTGGACGAGCGTCTGGGTAGACTGACACAGGCGATGGAGACGCTCTTCCAACCGGACGAGTGGGCGATACTCGTATTCAGCGACCATGGCTGCCTGCCCGTGCATACCGCTGTTGACCCTAACGACATGCTAAAGCGCTACGGTCTTATCCGAGAGCCCGCGCGTTCGTCTGCCGATTTTGACGCATTTTTCCATAACGCGGGCGGCTCAGCGTTTTGTAAACTGTACCGGCCGGAAAAACGGCAAGCGCTGGAGGCGGCCATTTCCGTCCTGCTCAAAGAGCCTTATGCCGCCCGGATGCTTAGAGAAGACGAGATGCGCCCTGGAGGGTTTGAAAGCTCCTTCTTTTGCGGCATAGAGGCCAAAGAAGGGTACTGCTTTGGCAAATTTCATTTGGGCCAACACGGGTACGGCTTAAAAAGCACGGGATACCGCCCCTTCTATCTTGCGGTAGGGCCGGGCATTAAAGAAGGCGAGAAGCTTTCGGGCGGCTGCGTGGTGGATATCTGCCCGCTCGCGGCGGAGCTTTTGGCGCTGCCGCTTTGGGAAATGGACGGAATAAATCGCATCTGTTAGAAAGACGCCCCTCTTCCACAAAATAGACACTGTGCTCATCTTCATCCGATATGGCATCAGGTTATTCAGAACCAACTTCTATAC
>JAEYSE010000075.1 GCA_023435025.1 Bacillota bacterium | reverse complement strand
AGCGGGGTGTAGCGCAGTCCGGTAGCGCACGTGCTTTGGGAGCATGGGGCCGGGGGTTCAAATCCCTTCACCCCGACCATACTGGGCCCCTTGGTCAAGCGGTTAAGACACCGCCCTTTCACGGCGGTAACAGGAGTTCGAGTCTCCTAGGGGTCACCATTTTCCTTGTTTTCGCTCCCTCGCCCCCTGTGGTATTTCTTTTTGATAACAGGGGGTCGAGCCCGCTAGGGTTCACCAATTGCCTATAAGTGACTTGGGCCTTTAGCTCAGTTGGTCAGAGCGGTCGGCTCATAACCGATTGGTCCGGGGTTCAAGTCCCTGAAGGCCCACCATTTTTTCTAATTACGGCCCGGTAGTTCAGTTGGTTAGAATGCCAGCCTGTCACGCTGGAGGTCAGGGGTTCGAGCCCCCTCCGGGTCGCCAATTTTGCCTCGGTAGCTCAGCTGGTAGAGCAAGGGACTGAAAATCCCTGTGTCGGTGGTTCAACTCCACTCTGAGGCACCACTGTAGCCTCGCTGGTGTAGCTCAATTGGCAGAGCAGCTGATTTGTAATCAGCAGGTTGCGGGTTCAAGTCCCTTCACCAGCTCCATTGATAACTTCATATCGTTTTCGTGGATGGGTTCCCGAGTGGCCAAAGGGAGCAGACTGTAAATCTGCCGTCAGTGACTTCGGTGGTTCGAATCCACCCCCATCCACCACTTTATTTCGCGGGAATGGCGGAATTGGCAGACGCGCACGGTTCAGGTCCGTGTGCTGGCAACAGCATGCAGGTTCAAGTCCTGTTTCCCGCACCAAAGAAGTCAACATTTATAGTTGGCTTCTTTTTTGTTAAATTGAAATAGACATACATTCTATAAAGATTGAACCCCTCCCCTATTTTTACACCCTATGATTACTGCTCGCGACCTGATCAATACATGGTTCAGGAACATATGCTGTACAGCATGCAAATTTATGCTTTTTTGCGCACTACTCCGAATTCACCCCGAATGTTCCATTGGTATAAAACCCGTTTATTGGTATCATATGATATAACCCATTTAAACGATGAGATGGCAGGAATTCGTTAGTCAAAAGGTTAAAGACTCTCTCAGATCCGAAAGGGGGAAATAACGTGCGCTATATAGCCTTGTTGCGCGGTGTGAATGTTGGCGGCAAAAACAAATTGTCTATGCCGGAATTGAAAGCTGCCTTTATTAAGCATGGATTTTCTGATGTATCAACGTACATCAACAGCGGGAACATTCTATTCTCCTCTGAAATAGCGGATGAAGAAGTGTTGAAAAAAGAATGTGAATTGCTCATTGAAAGCAATTTCAATCAAAATATAGTGGTTGCAATCATTTCATATCCCGACCTCGTTTCTGCAATCATTCATGCGCCTGTATGGTGGGGTACCGAAGAAGGTTCATCACACAACGCTCTCTTTGTGATCCATCCGGCTACTGCAGAAGAAATAACAAAACAAGTTGGAATTGAGCCAGAATATGAAAAGATTGAACACTATGGCAAGATTATTTTCTGGTCGGCTCAAATAAAAACCTATTCAAGAACGCGGTGGTCAAAAATTGTGGGTACGCCCATATACAAAAGCGTAACCATACGAAACGCGAATACCGCGAGAAAATTGGCGGCTCTTGCCTGCCCTGAATAATAACTGCAAAAAACATAGAACCGTTTAATCGAAATGACTACAGAAAATAGGCCGACAAAAGCAACATGGATACAAGGACGGAAAAACTAGTTGGCGATGTGGATGACCTCTAGGCAAACATGTGAATGAACTACGCCTGGCCAAAATGATTAAACCAGGCTCTCTCACAAAACGGTCGTTTTTTTGCTGGCATAGCTGTGTCATCCGCGTATCCTACAGGCAGTATGCAAACCAATTCATATTCATTGGGAACGCACAGTAGATCTGCTATTTTTCTGCCGATACCGTCTTCATCCGTGATGTGGCCTTCATACCAACAGCTTTCATACCCAAGCGACTTGATTGCAAGCAACATATTTTCTATTGCGGCTGAATAATCCTGAACGTTATAACATTTATCCCTATAGGCATAAATTTTCCGGGTTAAGACACAAATAAATGATGGAGCCGTTTCACAAATAGGCGGATCAAGTAACCGCTTTATTTTCTGTAAAAGTTCCGGCTCATCAACAGCAATGAGCGAAGTTGTCTGTTTATTACAGCCGGATGGAGCGGAAAGCCCGGCTTTCATAATTTTTATTAAATCGTCCCTGGGTATACAAATATCTTTGTACCTTCCCCTATAGCTGGATCTCTCCATGATAACGCTTAATACAGCGTCTTGTTTTGGTGTCATCTCAGCTTCGCCTCCGCAATACTCAGCAATTCGATTTGTCCGTGTTTCCATGACATTATAGCATATAACCAGACAAAGCAGACGAACCATGCATCGGTTTCATGGCGATTTCTGCTGCCGGCATCTGCCAATCCCCCACTCCCGTAAAGTGCACCCGCCGCCTTATTGACTGCCCAACCCATATCCTGTATACTTACCCTGCAATCCAAATGCTGGAGGCTGTCCCATGCAGAAAAACTTCCGCTAAACTGAACATAACCGAACAACACCCCCGTCTGCTTTCAGGCGGTTTGTTTGCTGTTCGGGTGGTTTAGAGGAAGATAACCGCCAGATTGACGTTTGGGTTGCATGGATCTTATGGATCTGTCTGCTTTGTGACGCCATGGCAAGGTCATCGCCTTGCCGTGGCGTTTTTATATCTTAAAACTGGAGGAACTATGATGAAAGCACTCGCTTATGTATATCGGCCACCCTTTACCGCCTTCCTGTCTCAAATTTTAACAACAGGAAGGAAAGCATTATTTGAAAACAATAGATTGGAAGGTATGCCTACTGCATCTCCCGACAGCGGTTAGGTACTGTAAGAGCTGCGGGAAAAAGACCCAATTTATTCCGTCCGGACTTTTCCGTGTGAACGCCCAGAAAAAGAACATGGATGTCTGGCTCATTTATAAATGCGCCGTGTGCGAGGCCACCTGGAATCTCGCCGTGCATTCCCGCGTCAATCCTCGTTCATTAGTGCCGGGCGCGCTCAACGGCTATATGGGCAATGAAGCTGAACACGTCCTGCGCTGCGCTGTCGATACGGCGCTGATCAAGCGAAACGGCGCTGAACCGAGCATGCCGGAAGTGGAACTCG
Source organism: Bacillota bacterium (assembly GCA_023435025.1). Lineage (GTDB taxonomy): Bacteria > Bacillota > Clostridia > Christensenellales > CAG-138 > JAEYLA01. Next base: position 14,937 of record JAEYSE010000075.1, on the reverse strand, counting down.
TCGGAGCTGAAGTATCGCTCACGGAGCCGGTAGAGCTCCATATAACGGTAGAGCAGCCGTTAGAAATCAGGTTGGCCGCGCTTTTGCGCAGGAAGCTCGGGCTTTCAAGAGCCGCCTACGATCGCATGCTCGCGTGCGGACAAATTGCTTGTGTTTCGGGTCATGAGTTAAGCGTTTGCAGGCTCTGCGGAGAGGTGGTCATCCAAATTCATCCCTAAAAAACGACGTCCGGCGAACATTTCACCGGGCGTCAACTTTTCTTCTGGACTGAAATAGGAATATATGGTATACTGCGCGTTGGAATTTGTTGTAAGGATGTGGATGTATGGCGATGCCTCTCTGCATAGCATTTGCTCCATGCAAGGTCTGATCTAGGGCGGAGATTGCATGGAGCGGTAAATACCGCCCAAATCAGGCTTTGCATTCTTTCATGAAATCAATGATTGAATAGGAGCAAAGCCATGAACACGATACATAAACCCTTTGCGTTAAAAGGGTTCTTAATTCTATGGGGCAGCCAGGCGGTATCTGCGCTTGGAAGCTCTTTGACCAGTTTCGCGCTGATACTATGGGTCTACCAGCAGCAGCATACCGCGACGAGCATCGCACTGCTGTCCTTTTTCACGTTCCTCCCCTCCATCCTGTTCTGCTTTATCGCAGGCACGCTGGCGGATCAATGGGATAAGAAAAAGATTATGCTGGCGAGCGACCTGCTTGCGGCGCTCTCCACGCTTATGGTCGCCGTGCTGTATGTTACCGGACGCCTTCAGGTGTGGCATCTGTATGTAGCCAACTTTTTGAACAGCTTCATGAACGCGTTCCAGAACCCGGCATCCTATGTGGCGGTAAGTTTGCTGGTACCAAAGGAGCAATATGCGCGCGCGAGCGGATTGCAGGGATTCTCCAGCTCGCTGATTAAGATATTGACTCCTCCGCTGGCTGGCGTGATCCTGTCTTTGGGGAGTCTTTCGACGGTATTTCTGATTGACCTTGGAACATTCCTGTTTGCGTTCTTCGTCCTGCTGTTCTTTGTAAAGATACCGCCCGTTCCAAAGAGGGTGGAACAAAAAAAGGAATCGGTATGGAAAAGCTGCACGGTGGGGTTTTCGTTTCTTAAGGCCAACCGCGCTTTGTGGAAACTGATCCTGTATATGTCTCTCATTAACCTGTTGGCGTTTGTTTCGGGTTACGGGATTTTGCCTGCCATGATACTGGCGCGCTCGGGCGACAACCAGACGACACTCGGCCTCGTTACATCCGCCATGGGGATTGCCATGTTGCTGGGCAGCATACTTGTGACCATTTTAAAGCCCGCAAAGCGGCAGACACTCCTGGTGTTTTGGACCATGATCCTTTCGTTCTTCCTGGGCGATGTGCTGTGGAGCATGGGAAGATCCGCCCCGATATGGATATTCGCCGCATTTTTCGGCAATGTGCTCGTACCGTTTACAGGCGCGTGCATGTCCACGATCATGCGCACAAACGTCCCCACAGAGTTGCAGGGCCGAGTGTTTTCCGCACGGGATACGTTACAGTACTGCACCATTCCGCTGGGGCTGTTCCTTGGTGGTTTCCTTGCAGACTACGTGTTTGAGCCGTTTATGACGCAGTCTTCCCCATTACAACAGGCACTTTCTATTCTGACAGGGTTGGGGGTTGGTTCGGGCATGGCGTTGATTTTCCTCATGACCGGTCTGACGGGCGTAATATCCAGCATAATCGCAATTCGCAACCCCATATTTAAACGTTTGGATGAGAACCAGATCTAAAACAAAACCGGATGATTTTCATCCGGTTTTATTTGCAACTATTCATTTAACTGATACACATGCTTAAACTTTCCGCTTTTCGGGTGTGGCTGCGGCGGCTCTTCCGAAAGCGTTATTTTCACTACCCCTATCCCATTATTCTTCAGATATTCCCGTAAGACTGCTGCCGCCTGCTCATAAACTTCCTGCCTCGGTGCGCCTTCTGTGCAAACCAGGCGAAGCTCCATCTGGTTATGCGGGTGGGCGATCAATTGGAAGCGGGCGACACCGTGCACCTGTTTAAGTAGTGCGTACAGCGCGAGCGGCGCAATCTTAACCTCCCCATCCGTTCCCACAAAGGTAAGAATATCGTCGGTACGGCCTTCTATCTCCAGCCAAGGGGACGGGTTGTTGCACGGGCACGGCTTGTAGTGCATGCGGATGCGGTCTGTAACTTCATAGCGGATGATGGGCTGTGTAAAGTTGGCTAAATTCGTCAACAGCAATTTATCCGATTGCACGCCGTCCGGAACCGGACGATTATCCCGGTCCACCGGCTCTACGATAAGCCAGTCGTCATTGACATGGAAGTGCTGGTGAATGCATTCGCAGGCGATTGTTCCGCCTTCCGTGCAGGAGTACGTCGTCTGCACATAGCAGGAAAACGTCTCGGAAAGTGCCTGCCGAAGCTCCGTACTTAAGTATTCCCCGCCAGTCATTATGATTGTAGGGAAAATATTGAGCCGGCCCTGCTTTTGTTCGTCAATCAACAGCTCCAGCGCAGTTGGATACCCGCCCAGCATCACCGGCTGAAAGCGGTTGAGTTCCTCTACGATTTGCGCAAGCGGGTTCAATACGCTCGTAACGACCATCTGCCGCTTTTTCCAGGGCGCCTGCAGCTGGCGATAGCGTACGGAGCTGTTGCCAAGATAAAATCCGTTTGTCGCGAATATGCCTACCGTCCTTCCGCCGCGTCGCAAAAACGCCTTCATGTCCTCTTTTCTTGCATACGCGCGTAGCATATTGATTGCGCCCATTACGCTGTTTACGGTGTTGTCTGCCAACAAGATGGACGGGTTTCCGGTGGAGCCCGATGTCGTAAATACCAGGTATTTGTTGTTCAGCTTGCGGCCGATATGATCCGGATTTTGCATGAACCGCTGCACCGTATCCAAAGTGACCACCCTGTCGGTCAACCATTCATCAAAGTGCTCCATCAGCGTTATTTTATTCGTGGGCGGAAGCTCAGAAAGCGGAGCATTCTCGGGGATATCACGGTAAAGCCGTTCAAAATAAGGGCTATGCTTACGGACATAGGAAACGAGGCGACGAAGTCGCTCCTGTTTAAGCGCCTGCCTTTGTTCCATGGATAGCCGGGGATAGCGGGAAGTCAAATAGATGGCCTTGAGTAACCCGATCCGCTTCATACTTGTCCTCCTTATTGCCTGGCGACGCCATTTAAAAACAGCTCCAAACAGCGCTTTAGTTCTACTTGAATGTCTTGCCTTTTCTCATAAAATGCATATGGCTCATTCCGGTATTGTTCCAGGTAGCGCGTGCGGAGCGCACCGAGGTAAAGGTTAAGCGCATCGAGCGCCAACATTGGGTCTACGCCTTCTCGCAGCGTCACATGGGAGAGCGCGGCCTTCAGGCGGGCTTCGTCTAATTTGCGGGCCTGCTGCACGGAGCTTTTCAACAACTCTGTCTTTTCCGCATACACCTCGGCGCATTGTTCTTTTGCTGCCATGGACAACAGGCCGACTTCTAATGGATATATCCGGTACATGTCCAATTTTGAGTTGAAATCGCAAAACAATATATCATAAAAACCCTCTTCTCCCCCGCAGGAGCAAGCGCGCACATTTTCAAACGCCGCAACACTGTGGGAAAGCAGGAACAGATAAAAGTTCTTTTTGTTTCCAAAATAGTAATACAAGCTCCCCTTGGATATGCCGCACGCTTTGCAAACAAGGTCCGTATTTGCGTCCTGATAGTTTTTTGCTGAAAACTCCAGAAGACCCTGGCGGACGATGTTACCTTTCTTTTCTTCCGGCAACCGGTTAAATGTATCATACGACACTCGATTCACCCCGCCTTGACTTACAAGTCAATTATGCGCGAAATTGACTTCCAAGTCAATATTATGTGTATTCGATTTCTGCTCCCCGATATGGTATGATTTTACTATTCTATGCTAGAGGTATATATATGGACTATCTGCCGATTGATCACTCTCTCCTGCCGGAATTGTGCGCGCTTTATATCGACGCTTTCAACGCACCGCCCTGGAACGACGAATGGACAATGGAAACCACGAATAAGCGTCTGACCCAGATGATGCATTGCGAAGGGTTCTACGGCCTTGCCTGCTTTTCTGAAGGCGCACTTTGGGGTATGATACTGGGCAACCAGGAGCATTTCTATGACGGCACGCATTTTAACATCAAGGAATTCTGCGTACGCCGGGGTCTGCGGGGAAAAGGCGTGGGCAGCAAGCTGCTTTCCGAGTTTGAACATCGGCTTTTGGAACAAGGTATCGACGTTCTCTATCTCTTCACGTCAAGAACGGACGAAACCGAAACATTTTATCAAAAGCGTGGTTTTGAAAGCTGGAACAGCATGGTGATGATGGGAAAAGCGCTTCATCCATAACCGATAAAAAAAGAGCGGCCTCCCGCTCTTTTTTATTCATATTGTTTAGGCTCAATCGAACACCACGATTGCGTCGCTGCGCTTTACGCGGAGCAGTGCCGTTTCAAGCACGCGCAGTACGTGGTTGAGATCCTTCGTCTCCAGGTACCCAGCGGTCATATCCTGTCCTAAGGCAAGATCCATATACTGCGTATCTGCGCTGACCAAAATCGCTTTGTTCGCGCCCAATACGGGTGTGCGGAATACATTGCCGTCCACCAATGCGCTGACCCGGTCAATCTCCATTTTACCGGTGCCGGGCTGTATGCGCTGAAGTTGCGTATAAAGATCGGGGCTCATCACAAGAGAAAGCTTCCCCCAGATTCCTTTTTCAGTAAGGGTTTCAACACCCTTGGCGACGTCAGAAAACGGGTTTTCGCCGGTCTTCCAATCGCTTCTCTTCAAGTGTGTGGAGCCCTCCACAGTGAACAGGCCCTCATAGCCAAGTGGCTTGCTGCCGAAGAAAATCAGTTCATCTTCTTTTTTTGCGCACTGGGCCGCCGCTTCCGCAATGGAGGAAAGGTCTACGGGCAGTCCATTGTTCAGACTGTTTTCCAGATCCCTCCAATATAACGTTGCATCGCTGTAGATAAGCGGCAGTTCCTGATACGATCTATAACCGGTCCTCATCAAAGCGCCGTCTTCCTGCATTTGGCCGCGCTTTAATAAGTCGTCAACCGGAATGCTCAGCGTATCCGCACCCAGAGGCCCGTACAGGTTGATAAATCTGCGTCCGGTCAGCAAACGGCTTGCCGTTTTTACAATGACTTCATCTATTTTGTTCCAAAGTTCACCCGAAAGCGGGGAACCGTCCCGAAACAGAAAATCCATCCCTTTTTCCTCCTAACTCTTATCCCTTGATTAAGCTTCCAACAGTTGCCTGCGCTCCGGAAGCCCCATTGTGGGAAGGCGCAATGCCCAATTCCTCAAGCATTTCTTTGACTTCGTTTTCGCCAGAAAGAAAATGTACCGCTTCTTGCGGGTCCAGATGCCGAAGCAAGGTCATCAGTTCGCCTACGTGCGCCTTCTCTTCGTCACGAATATCGGAAATAATTGCTTTGGCGACGGGATCGTCAGTAGCCTGAACATGCGCATCATAGATATAAATCGCTTCGAGTTCCCCGGCGATATCCAGACGAATCGCCTGGATCAGCTCTTCTTTGGACAGTTTACGGTTGACATTCCCTTGAAAAGGATTCGCAAAATTTGGCATAACTTCTACCTCCTGTGCTTTTTATCAGTACAAAATGAATTTCTTAAACGTTATTTTATCATATTTGTGCTGGAAAATCATCCGAAAACCGGAAAACAGCTAGGACAAGTTTCCAAAGTCCTCTTAAATTTGTGCAAAAAACTGAATTCTATTCACCATGCTCCTCTGGCAGCCCAAATCCTGCCTTTTCCGCTGCGGATCGCGCACGATCTAAAAGTGCATGATATCTTTCTTTTTCCGCTTCCCCGACAAGTATACGCGCCTTGTTTTCTTCCACCACCACCCGTGCCGTTGTAAGGCCCAGCTGGAACAGCTCTTCTTCCGCTTCATCGATGCGAGAGAGCATCTCAAGCGTGAGCGGCATATTCACGGGCAGGCGTCTTGCGAGGCTGCCCTCCCCTTCCGCCGCGTCTTCCGCCATGCCTTTTCTGAGCGCCGCCACCTGGAAGCGCCCCATGTCGCAGGCGACAAAAGGGTTCATAACGTTCAATTCTTCGGCCGCCCTGAAGCTTACGCGGGAAAGCTCATCCGCACGAAAGCCGTCCGCAATATGCGAAAACCCACGCACCCACGCTTCATCCAGTACGGCTTGCATGATCAGCCTGTAGCAGTAGTATTCGCTTAACGGGCCGTTCTTTTGTATGGCGTCATCCCCGAGCGCCTCGACTTGCAGCACCACATGCTCCACATCCGCAAGCTTTGCGATGCGTTTTGCCATGCGAAGCCTGCGAGCGGGCAAAAGCTCTGTCTGTACGGTGACGGCGAGTATATGCTCCCGGCCGATTGCCACCGCAGCCTCGCGCAGCAGGCAGGCGCTATCCGCTCCGCCGGAAAGTGCAATGGTGAGGCGGTCAAATTGTTTGAGATATTGTTGCAGTTTCATATTTGCTTCCACCTAAAAACGCGTTACAATGCCCTTCAGGCATCATAACGCGCATTATATTCCGTTACCGTGCCGAATAGTTTGGCGATTCCTTGGTGATGTATACGTCGTGCGGATGGCTTTCCGTCAAACCTGCGGATGTAATGCGGATGAACCTGCCGTTTGTACGCAGATCCTCTATTGTGGCGGTGCCGCAGTACCCCATGCCGCTGCGAAGCCCTCCGCAAAGCTGGTAAATGGATTCGTGCAGCGAACCCTTGTATGCGACGCGGCCCTCCACGCCTTCCGGAACAAGCTTCTGCGCGTCCTCCTGGAAATAGCGGTCGCGACTTCCCTTTTCCATGGCCCCGATAGACCCCATGCCGCGGTAGACCTTAAACCTTCTGCCCTGATAAATCTCCGCCTCGCCCGGGCTTTCGTCCGTTCCCGCAAGAAGGCTGCCGAGCATGACGCAGCTTGCGCCCGCCGCGATTGCCTTCGTAATATCGCCTGAATATTTGACGCCGCCGTCCGCGATAATGGGGACTCCATGCGGCTCAGCGGCGCGCGCGCATTCCATGACCGCTGTAATCTGGGGTACGCCTATACCGGAAACCACGCGCGTGGTACAGATGCTGCCCGGGCCAATCCCCACCTTTACGGCGGAAGCTCCGGCTGCAATCAACGCCTCGGTCGCCTCGGCGGTTGCTACGTTGCCAGCAATGATCTGTAAATGCCTGTACTTCGCCCTGAGCGCCTTAATTGTTTCAATTACGCCCCGGCTATGGCCGTGCGCGGTATCCACCGTAATCACGTCGGCCTTGACGGCGATAAGCGCTTCCACACGCTCCATCGTATCTTTTGAAACGCCGACCGCAGCACCCGCCAGAAGCCTACCGTTGCGGTCCTTGGCAGAGTGGGGGTATTGGATGGCCTTTTCAATATCTTTGATGGTAATAAGTCCCTTGAGGTTCCTCTCATCGTCCACGATTGGAAGCTTTTCAATGCGGTGGCGGGCCAGTATTGCCTTGGCCTCTGAAAGCGTCGTTCCTTCCGGCGCTGTGACAAGGTTCTCGCTCGTCATAAGTTCCCGAATGGGAACGCGGTAGTTTTCAATAAACCGGAGATCGCGGTTGGTCAGAATGCCAACAAGTTTGCCGTTGACCGTAATAGGTACGCCGGAAATGCGGTACCTGCTCATCAACTCCATGGCGTCCGCCACCAGATGATCCGGCGAAAGGAAAAACGGGTCTACGATAACGCCGTGCTCGGAGCGCTTGACCTTGTCCACATTGGTGGCCTGTTCCTCGATGGTCATGTTCTTGTGAATGATGCCGATGCCGCCCGCGCGGGCCATGGCGATGGCCATGGGCGCTTCCGTTACGGTATCCATCGCCGCGCTCATCAAAGGAATATTCAGAGCGATCTCCCGCGTGAGAAATGTGCTTAAGCTGACATCCTTTGGCGTTACGCTTGATTCAGCGGGGATAAGCAGCACATCATCAAACGTTAATCCTTCCATTACAATTTTATTCTCTATCATAAGCCCTCCGTAAGCAGTGTTTCGATGAATTTCTGTACAGTGTACAGGAGCTTTCATACGATGTCAATGAAGGAGCCCCTTTGACGCTATACCGTAAGCGCTTCCATAATCGGCGCTTCGCCTTTGGAGTACGCTTCATGGTTAGGCAGGTCCGCGATGGTACCGATACCGAATTGCCGCAAGAACGCATCCGTCGTGCCGTAGAGCACCGGGCGGCCCACGGCGTCCTTCCTGCCCACAGGTTGTATCATATTGAGCTTTACCAGCTGGGCCATAGCGTATTCGCACCTTACACCGCGAACCGCTTCCACATCCGCGCGCGTGGCGGGCTGGCGGTAGGCAACAACGGCCAACGTTTCGATTAGGGATTGTGAAAATGTTTTCTGCTGGGCAGGCTGCAGCAGCCGCTCAACATAATCGGCATACGCGTTGTTTGAAAGTATCTGGACGGTTTCCGCGGTAATGGAAAGCTGGAACCCCCGGCTCTCCTGCCTGTACTGCGCCTGAAGTTCCTGAAGCAGTATGTAAAGCTCAAGCTCCGTCATGTCCAGCACCCGCTGCAGTTCCAGCACGGGAACTGGGTCCCCCGCCACAAACAGCATGGCCTCTATTGCGCCGATCTGCTCCTGTTTTTGCATAGTACTCCTCAATCCGTATATTCATCCATGTAATCGTCATCCGCGTCGGATGAAGAAAGCGCCCGGGCCTTGAGACGGATGGGCGCAAACGGGGACGGCTGCTTCAGGTGGATTTCCCCGCGGCTGATCATCTCCAAAAGCGCCATAAAAGTCGCAATGATCTCCATGCGGCTGGGCTGCTCCATAAAGAGTTCTTCAAACGTCAGCTCATTCTGTTCAAGAAGCAATTGACGAATTCTTGTGATTTGCGAACGGACCGTAAACGTATCCTGCCGCACCTGATGCAGCGGGCTAATAACCGGCTCCTCCCGCTGCGTATGCAAAAGCGTGAAAAAGGACTGGTAAAGCTGCTGCAATGTTGCGCCTGAAAGCGAGATCTCCACAGGCGGCAGCGGCACATCCTCTGGCAGACGCGCATATACGCCCCTCATGGCATCCTGCAACTGCAAAAGCTCTTCCCCCGCCATTTTGAACGCTTTGTATTCACGCAACTGACGGATCAGCAATTCTTCCGGGTCCTCTTCTTCCAAGGTTTCCTTGGGAGGCCTGGGCAGAAGCTGGCGAGATTTGATATAAAGCAGCGTTGCCGCCATCGATAAAAATTCGCTGGCGGTATCCATATCAAGCCCGTCCAATTCTGCCATATAGGCAAGATACTGGTTGGTAATCTCGGATATGAAGATATCCTTGATGTCCACCTCTGCGCTCTCAATCAAATGAAGCAGCAGGTCGAGCGGACCGTCAAACTGGCTGATATGTACGTGGTATGGCAAAAGACTCAACCCCACATGACTTGATAGAGGTATAAAATTCCGGAGAACCGGAATATAGCATTAAACAGCCATTCAATGCCGAACAGGATATATGACACCACCGTGCTCAATACCCCGGATAGAATCCCGGTTAAAAGAAGGCCAAGCAAAATGATGCTGCCGTACCGCTGCAAAAACAGGAAAGGCCTCGGGCCCACCCGGCGGATCAACAGGTTTTCAAGCACGTGCGAGCCATCAAGCGGTGGAAGCGGGATGAGGTTGAACACCATAAGACCAAGATTGATGCTTAAAAAGTAGTAAAGAATATTAGCAATGACGATGTTTGTGCTGCCCAATATGGCGAACACATAGATCGCAAGCATGCTTGCAAGCGCCAGCCCAAAGTTGACGGTGATGCCCGCAAGTGACACTATGGTATCGTCCCTGCGCAGATTTTTAAAATTCCGGGGATTGACCGGAACGGGCTTGGCCCAGCCGAAGCGTGCGACAACAAGCATCAGCAGCCCAAGGGGATCGATATGGCGGACGGGGTTTATGCTCATCCTGCCCAAATTCCGCGCGGTAGGGTCCCCCAGACGGTAAGCAGCGTAAGCATGTCCCCATTCATGGAACGAAAGGGAAATCAAAATTGCCGGAAGGCTGTATAATAAATTCAGCAAAAACCCCTGAGGGTCGCCCAGCAGGCCTCTTAAGCCGCCAAATATGTTCAATTTTCATATCCTCCGTATTTGCGTGCCCCACGCGCTCTTTTTTTCATTATACGTGAAATGAATAATCGATGCAAGAAACGCCCGCCTCACAAGAACGCGGGCAATCATACCTTAAGTTTTGCATCACCAATAGCAAAAGAGACGGGATTCCCGCCTCTTTTTTAATGGAATACAAGCTGAATGATTACAAGCGCATAAAGCTTAGCAGCAGCTCGCGGATGATTTCACGAAAGAACGCCTGTTCCACCTCAACCTGCGGCACAAGCTCCACTTTTCCCATCTCCACGCCATCCGCAGTCTGGTAGGAAACGCTGCCCACCACGGAACTTAAACCAAGCGGCGCCTGCAACTGTTCCGGAATGTTTTCCACCGCCATAAGCGCTGGTTCTGCCTTATCCAGCAGTAACACAACGGTATCTTTGGCCACCAGGTTGACCTCCCGCCGTTTGCCACCGTGCACGCGCACGCTTTCCGCAATTACTTCCCCTTTTTCCGCAAGCTTCTGCGCCTTTTTTGTGGCGAACGCCTGATCCAGCATGGAGCTTGCAATAGCAAAGCGCCCACTGGAATTCCGGCAACCGGTCACCACACAAATAAGCTGGGTATCTCCTCTTGTTACGGCAAATACGCCGCAATATCCATCTGCCTGTGAGGACCCCGTAGCGACACCCGTACACCCCGCGTAACTCCTGAGCATGCGGTTTGCGTTTACAAGCTCCGTTTCCCGGCCGTCCGAATGGGTGAAATTTTCCAGCGTGAGTTTGCTGTGGGCAGTAAATGCGGGGCTTTTCATAAGCGCAGCGCCTATGATAGCAAGCTGGCGCGCCGTAAGCTGCGCGCCGGCTCCCACTGCGTTTTCATATGTAACCGGCACGCCCAGTTCGTTTAGCCGCGTGTTGATCGCATCCACAAACCCGGCTTCTGTTCCAGACAGCGCTTCACCCAGCGCGGTAATGGCGTCACCCGCACAGATCATCACCGCTGCTTTCATCAAGGGTTCAGCCGATATGACTTCCCCCCCCTCAATGAACGCGGTCGGCCCTCCAACTCCGGCAGCTTTATCGCTGACGGCAATTTCAGACTTTAGATCCAGCTTTCCCTGATCCACCGCTTCACTCAACACAAGTAAGGCTGGGAGTTTTGCAAGCCCTGCAACGGAACTAGGAGTATCCGCATTCTGTTCAAGCAAGGGCTGCTGTGTCGTCGCCTCGGCCAGCAACGCGCTTGAAGCGTCCGCCATTGAAACCTCTGTGGCGGCAAAAGCGGGGCTTACAGGCAAGATCAGCGCAGCCGCCAGCAGCAGCGCCGTAACGGCCCGCAGGAATTTTCGTTTCTCGTATGGTAAATCCAGCGCAAAGAGCGCTTGAAACTGCATGGCCCATCCCCCTCTCCATATGATAATACATATGCCAGTGAAGGATAGGCCATGCGCGCCAAAGCGCTTTGTTTTGCTCTTTTTGGGGTTGTCTCATGAAGCGCATATCGTGCAAATCCGTGGAACGCATCGTAAAACGGCGGGTTCGATCAAGGTGTGCCCGAAGGCTAGCCTTCAGGCCTTCGCCTTAAAGGGTAAAAATCATGTCAATGGGAGCAATTTTAGAACCCCGGGGTTTTGTTGCACATCATTCCCTTACCGCGTTTTCCCTGCGCATCTGTTTGAGCCGCGCTTTCATGGGACGCGAATAAGCAAACACGACCCACGCTATGAACATATTCAAACATACGACAACCGCGTTGAACGTTATAACCACTGTCGGCCCGTTTACGATCTGTTCAATGACGGCAAAAACGTTAATCACGCCCGCGATGAAATTGAGCACATATCCAAGGCGGCAAAGGCTCAGCACCCGTTCATAATGGCTGATATTGGAGGAAATATCGGAATACAGCACAAACGGTGCGCCGTCGGCTTTTTTCCTGAAATATACCCACCGCAAATATGTCGCCACGCACTCAATACCCATATCCCGCAGGAAACCGATGTAGGAATGGCTTTGCGCATGCCTTGGGCTGTGGGGCAGCAATTCGATTTTGTATTGATACTCCCCTTTCTGCCCCTCTTCAAAAACATAGTACCCCAAGCCCACGCTCGATAATTGCAGCCCCTGATTGGACATCTCGTCAAGCCAGCGTTCTTCCTGTTCATGCTGCGCAACGGTGAAGAATTTAAAAATAGTTTGTGTCATCTAGCATTCCCCCAATACTTTCCGAGCGTTGCTCAGCAGTTCCGTTAAACGCTCCGTTTCCAGCTTAATTGCCGCACGCCCAAGCTCTGTCAACTCATATTCCTTTTTCCGCATACCTTCTTCTGTGGGCTGCAAACGAATCCAACCTTTGTCAAGCAGCGTATTGAGCGCACCATAGAGCGTACCCGCCGCAAGGTTGACCCGTCCCCTACTCAGCTTTGCAGCGTTCTGCATAATGCCATACCCATGTAAAGGTTCTGTGAGTGAAAGCAGGATATAGAATACCGCTTCCGTCAATGCAATGTTCTCCTGCATACGCACCTCCATGCTCGCCAGCCGTTATATCGGCTTACGATATACATTATATCGCAAGCCGATATAGTGTCAATAGCTTTTTACAAAATTTTTATTAAGAGCGCAACATGGAACGAAATCATAAACGTTAGTTTATCGGCAGGCATAACGACTGTTGCGCAATTGCAGTTTGCGGCTTACCCCATAGCCGTTATATACTCGGTACCAAAATGGATGAAAGTATATGCGACAATCCATTTTTTTGTTATACTGCTTAGAATATCTAATAAGAAGGCGAATGATATGGAAGTTGATTTAAGGACTTTTGAGCCACGACATGCTCATGATTTATTGACAAGCAGTATTATTCCCAGACCCATCGCTTGGGTATCATCGATCAGCAGCGAAGGCAGGGCTAATTTAGCGCCGTTCAGCTTTTTTACAGGCGTATCCTGGACTCCGCCGATATTGGCATTTTCGGTAGTAAACCGTTCAGATGGAACAAAAAAAGATACCGTTCAAAACATTGAACAAACAAAAGAGTTTGTAATCAATTTGGTTTCAGCGGATTTACTTCATGCAATGGAGAATTCAGCTCAGCCCATCCCTTATGGGGAAGATGAACACTATTTGAAAGGCATTCATTTGTCTGAATCAAAAACTATAAAGCCTTATCGCATTAAAGAAGCAAGAATTTCGTTCGAGTGTATGCTGGAGCACATTGTTACAGTAAGCGAAGGTGCCAATGCTGGCAACCTGATACTCGGCCGAGTGCAGATGATGCATATTAAAGATGATTTAACCAGGGATGGCCGTGAAGTGGAATGGTCTAAATTAGACGCTTTGGGAAGACTCAGCGGGAATAAATATTGCACAATAAGCTCGGTTATTGAGAGTGAAACAAATTGATTCCCATACCCTTCTATAAAGAATTATCATAAAAGAAAAACACTTCGCGCGTAATGCGCAGAAGTGTTTTTTATTCTAACTAAACAAATAAAACCGGCAGAGAATTCGCTGCCAATTTTTAAGGCAGAGCGTTTAGCTTTTCAGACGCGGTTCGAGCAGGGATTTCGTATCCGTGATATGCTCATAGAGTATATTGCATGCGCGCTCGACATCCCGCGCACGGCACGCGTCTAAAAGTTCCACATGCTGTTTCTTGGAGGTAGTGTGATGCATGGGGTCGCTGTAATATACGCGGATGTACCGGTCAATATTGGCGTGCATCTGCTCAATTAGCCGAAATAGCATTTGGTTTTGTACCGGTTCATACAGTGTGAAGTGGAAGCAGGAATTGAGCTCCTCCAAACGGTTGGGTTCATCTTCCTCCAATGTTTCATCGATGATCGCCTGGGCGGTATCTATGGTCTCCTGCGTCATGATGGGGATTGCCACCCGGAGTGCGCCAACCTCTAGTAAGGTGCGCACATCCATGATATCCTCCATCTCTTCAAGCGTAAGTTTGGTAACAACCGCGCCACGGTTGGGATATATGCGAACCAGTCCCTGGGCCTCCAACTGGCGAAAAGCTTCCCGCACGGGGATATGACTGACGTTGAGAGATGCGGAGATTTCATCCTGCCTTAAGGGCATACCGCCCGGTAAAACACCCCGGACAATTGCTGCGCGTAACACCTGAAAGACCCAATCCCGCGCCGCCATGGAACGAGGCTGCATCTCGCTTGCAATTTGGCCCAAATTCAAAGTGACATGATCTCTCATTGCTGTTGCGGCCCCAATGCGAGGCGCGCATCCCCCTTTATTCCGCTTTATTTTGCTGTGCCCGCATGCGTCCCATTGCACCAATTGCAAGGATAAAAGAACATTTATTCCTCTACATAGTATATGATATATGCTGTTCTGCTGCAAGCACTTCTAATGCGGGGTTATTCCACCTGCGAATAGACGGCCTATTCTCCTCCCGCGATAAAGGGGTTAGCGGGGATATGGACCAGAAGGCGCTTGGAAGCGGGGCCCACAACCTGCTTTCCGCCGATTGTAAGCTGCGGATGCGCGGGGATCACGTAATATTCGTATGTTGCTCCTGGCTCAGCCGTCAGATCCGTATAATGAACAGCGCCATTGCCGCCCGGCCATTCCCCTAACAACAGGGCTACGCCGTGGCTGTCCTCGCGGTACAAGCGGTAAAGCATAAAGCTTTGTATCGGCATGAATGTCAGTTGTGCACTGCCTTGTGCATCCACCCGCGAAAGAAACGTGGTTGGCGGTTGGGGCACCACCCAGTAATCGGTTGCGTTTTCAGGCTCCGTCCCTGC
>JAEYSE010000020.1 GCA_023435025.1 Bacillota bacterium | reverse complement strand
CCTAGACAATACGAGTCAGAGTCGTAGGTGCTACCATTACACAATTCCGCAATGCATATGTATTTGTAAAAACAATCCCGTGGTGCCGTTCGCCTTGTTATAACACCCGCCTCCAAGGCAGGTGGGTGCACTATAGCGGATAGAGCCTTCCCGACCGTATCGGGCATGGCCGTCTCCGTCCAACGCGTGCTCCCGACGTTAATCTGTGGGTTTATAACAGAAACGTGACGCACACCATAGGATTACTGGTGGGATTAGTTGGGATCGAACCAACGACCTCTACGATGTCAACGTAGCGCTCTGACCAGCTGAGCTATAACCCCGTTTTGCGTCCGAAATTTTCGGGTGCACATACTATTATACATAAAAGGAGGGCGAATGCAAGGGGAAATTTACCCTGTACGGCGCGGACAAAAGCCTTGTAATATGCTATACTATAAGGGAATCCGCCCATGCGAGCGCCATGCCGGGCCACGGTTTTTCAGGGGCCGCATAGAGTTCCAAAACGGTGTCGTGGAATGAAGGGCGAATGCTTGCTGAGTAAAGGATGGCAAAAAATCTATGGCCTATTTCTCTTTAGGGGCATCGCGTCAAAAGCTCATGCTTTTGTATTTTTTAAAGGCGATCGATTTTGAAATTACAAGAAACCAGCTCTTCCGCATATTCGCAGAGCGAGACTGGATGGATTATTTTGATTTTCAGGCGCGGATGAACGAGCTGGAGGAGGATGCGCTCGTCGCTGCCATCCCCTGCGCATTTGGGCAGGGGTACCGCATCACGCCACAGGGCGAGCAGACGCTTCAAATGTTTTCAGAGGAGCTGCCGTTTTCCCTGCGGGAGAAGCTCTCCGCCTGCGCCGCCGAAAACCGGGAGCCCGTACGCAGCGAGGCGCAATTCTACGCCCGGCAGACTCAGATGCCGGACGGCGGCTACCTTGCCGTGCTCCGGCTGATGGATAAGACCTCCCACATCATTGATCTTTCGGTGCGCTTCCCCACAGCGCAGCTTGCGCAGGCCGCATGCGAAGCATGGCCGGAGCAGGCCGAGGCGATCTACAACACCATACTCGGGCGGCTGCTGGCTCAGGAGGAAAAATAGATCC
This sequence comes from Bacillota bacterium, assembly GCA_023435025.1. GTDB lineage: Bacteria > Bacillota > Clostridia > Christensenellales > CAG-138 > JAEYLA01. The sequence continues at coordinate 81,887 of JAEYSE010000020.1, read as the reverse complement.
GACATTTGTTTCGGATATGCCTTTCTTTCGTTTTTACTTGATTTTATCCTGTTCCCACGGCCGTGGCGTATTGATTTGACAGCCAAGGTTTTAAACTGATACACTATGTGAAGATTTTAGATCATAGCGTATTTTTATACCCTAAAATGGGACATTTTTGAGAAAGAGGAAGCGATATGCGCAGAACCCGAGGGCGGCAGAGCTATCTCCCACCGCACCGGCGTTACCCTCGCCGCACTGCGTTCGGCGGATTTTTATTGAAGATCCGTTCCGCACTCGTTACGGCCGGGGCGTTTTTGCTGCATGCGCTGCTGCTTCCGTTTCACGCGCTTTCCCATCTACTCCAAAAGCCCGGCAAGACACGCACCGTCGTTGCCCCCATGGAACTGACCGCCGATGGAATCTCGCCGGAGACTGCTTTTAAGCCGCAGACAAATAGCGCGCTGACCACCCCCGTATTGAGTGGGCGCGCCCAGCGCATTGTAACGGTATCGCTGCTGGTTGGGGTGGCTGCGTCTTCCCTCTTTTTGGGCTGGGCGCTTATTTACAGCGATACTTCCATCCCCGTGACCGTATATGCAAACGGACAGACCCATAATATCCTCACAAAAGCGCAAACCGTAGAGGAACTCCTTCAAAGTAACGGCATTGTATTAAAAGACGGCGACGTGATGGATTACGAGCCGGCCTCCGCGCTTCTACCCAATATGGAGATTACCGTTACATCCTCCTTTCCGCTGGCGGTAGCGTCGGGCGGGGAAGTATCCGTTTTGCGGATGCGCGAAGGCAGCGTGGGCGAGGCGCTTATACTTGCGGGCGTGAAGTATGATGCGGATGACGAGCTGACCGCCCTCCCCTATTCGGATGTGGAGCCGGGCATGCTGGTACGTCATATAGACGTTAAGACCGAATACGCGACGGTGGACGAGGTCATTGAATTCGACGAGGAAATTATAAAGGACGAAGACATCTATATCGGCAATGACAAAATCGTTACCGAGGGCGAAAACGGAGAAAAGCGAACCGTCAGGCGTATTGTCTACCGGGACGGCGTACTCTCTTCCCGTGAGATCATGAACCAGATCATACTTAAGGAAGCCGTGGACGAGGTCAAGATTGTAGGCACCAAGATTCGTTACCAGACCAGCCTGACCGGGGATACCCGAGTCTGGAAACCCAAGCCTACAAAGGATCAGATAAAAGAGACCATAGTGGCAGTTGAGATCACGGCCTACACGCACACAGGCAACCGTACCGCAACGGGGCGGCGTCCCAGGGTAGGATATGTGGCCGTGAACCCCAAAATAATTCCCTACGGTACAAAGCTGTACATCCCCGGTTACGGGTACTGTACCGCCCAGGATACCGGCGCGTTCCGCCATGAGGATGGCGGCGCCAAGAACCAAATCGATCTTTTTATGGAAACGGAAAAAGAATGCAAGAAGTGGGGACGCAAACGCAACATCACAATCTATATCCTGAAATGAGCGCGGCTTTCACACACCCGCTGTGTTCGCCCGCAGGCATAAAGGAGCGGCTTTCCAGGTTCGGCCTCACGCCAAACAAGGCGCTGGGGCAAAATTTTTTGGCGGACCAGGGCGCACGCGATGCGCTCATTGACGCCATGAATGTGGACGATCGGCCGGTGCTTGAAATCGGCCCCGGATTAGGCGCGCTTACGGAAGGCCTGCTGCAGCGCGCAAAAGCGGTGGCCGCCGTGGAAAAGGACGCGGCCATGATACGCGTATTGCAGGAGACGCTTTCCTCCCCTCGGCTGATTCTTGTGGAGGGGGATATCCTCAAAGCTGATATTGCCGCGCTGCATAAAGAGTTAGGTGGCGGCCCGCTCACCGTGGCGGGGAATTTGCCTTACTACATCACAACGCCCATCGTGCTGATGCTTCTAAAATGCGCCTTACCTATTGCATGCATGACGCTGATGCTGCAGCAGGAGGCGGCGGAGCGCTTTTTCGCAGGACCTGCCGACCGCGTCTACGGTCCGTTGACCGTAGCTGCACAGTGCGGCTACGACGTGGAAGAGGTGTTAAAGCTCCCCCCTTCGGCCTATTATCCACAGCCAGACGTGCATTCCGCAGTGGTGCGCCTTGTTTCAAAGGGCGCTCCGCTGCCGGAAGGCTTTTTATCTTTTTTACAAAGCGCGTTCGCCATGCGAAGAAAGACGCTGCTAAACAACCTGCTCTCCACACGTTACCCGCGTGAAACCATACGGGAAGCCATGAAGAGCGCAAATTTGCCCGAAGGCGTGCGCGCGGAGGCACTGGAGCCACAGGCGCTGTATTCGCTCTACTCGCATCTTAATCACCAAGACCGTGAAGTTTAAAATTCCATTACGCTAGCCCGAATAGCCTCGCCAAATTCGCAACCAACGCGCAGGCAGCTAGCCCAAATATGGTGGGAAGCAGGAACCCGACGGCCATCCATTTTAAGCTGCCGGTTTCTTTTTTTATGGTCAAAAGCGTGGTCGAGCAGGGCCAGTGCATCAGGCAGAACAACACAACGCACACGGCTGTCACCCACGTCCACCCGTTTTGGGTAAGCAGCGCGGAAAGCGAGGCCAACGAGTCGTATTCCAGAATGCTGCCCCGGGACAGATACGTCATCAAAATGATCGGAATGACGATTTCGTTGGCGGGCAGGCCAAGTATGAACGCCATCAAAATCACGCCGTCCAGCCCGAAGAAGCGGGCGAACGGATCCAAGAACGCCGTACCGTGTGCAAGCAGTGTAAGGCCGCCAACCTGCACATTGGCTAGTATCCAGATCACAAGCCCGGCCGGGGCCGCAATCGCGACCGCTCGGCTTAATACAAACAGCGTGCGGTCAAATATGGAGCGAACAATGACCTTGCCGATCTGCGGTCTCCGAAAAGGCGGAAGCTCAAGCGTGAATGCGGATGCTTCCCCTTTTAATATGGTCTTGGAGAGCAGCCAGGAGGACAGAAATGTAGCCATCACCCCCAGCGCAATAATGGAGGTAAGCAGCAGTGCCGCAACTGCGCCGTCGCCCGGGCGTGCGGCAGTGCCTACAAAGAATATGGTGAGTATAGCGATTAGAGTTGGAAATCTCCCATTGCAGGGGGCGAAGTTGTTGGTCAATATGGCGATCAGCCGCTCACGCGGGCTGTCTATGATCCGGCAGCCTATGACCCCTGCGGCATTGCAGCCAAAGCCCATACAATGTGTGAGGGACTGTTTTCCGCAGGCGTTGCATTTGCGGAAGCGGTGGTCCAGGTTGAATGCCACGCGCGGCAGCATACCCAAGTCCTCCAGCAGCGTAAACAGTGGGAAGAATATCGCCATGGGTGGCAGCATGACGGATACCACCCAGGCGAGCACCCGGTATATCCCGTCCACCAGCATGCTGCGCAACCATTCCGGCGCGCCCACCCCCAGCAACCCTTCCGAAAACCGGTCCCCTACCCAGAACAGCCCTTGTGAAAGCAGCCGAGAGGGTACGTTTGCGCCCGCGATTGTAATGTAGAACACCACCGCGAGCAGAAGCAGCATGATGAGTGTACCCGTCCATTTGCCAGTGAGCAGTTTATCAAGCTTCCACTGCCGCACCTGATACTCCTCTTTGGTTTGCGTCACGCAGGCTGCGGCAAGGCGTTCCGCCTCGCGATACAGCCCTGCTACCAACGCGTTTTCGAGGTCCTCGCAGCCTCCGACGCGAAGCGCCTCCCGTGCGCGGGAAAGCGGCTCGCTTAAAAGCGCCGGGAGATCAAGCCCAAGCTGTTCTTTTATGCGGGTAAGCAGCGTTTGGTCCCCTTCCAACAGCTTTAAGGCCGCAAACCGAGTTGGAAGGTTTTGAAGCGGCAGTTCGGAAAGTACAGGCTGCAGTATGGATACCACTTCCTCCACGGCGGGTGCATAGCGGACCTCAAACGGCACTTTTTCACGCTGCGCCACCATTTCTTCTACGCGGGCCATCAGTACATCCAAACCCTTGTTTTCCCGCGCGGAAGTTCCCACCACCGGTACCCCGAGCATATGCTCCAACTTTGGAAGATCCAGCCTGACGCCCTTCTTTGCCGCCTCATCCATCAGATTCACACAGACGACGGTACGCGGCGCAAGTTCCAGCGTTTGCAGCACAAGGTTTAAGTTTCGCTCCAGACAGGTGGCATCGCAGACCACTACGGCGGCTTCAGCACCGCCAAAAAGGAGGAAATCCCGTGCGATTTCCTCCTCCGTAGAATGTGCCATGAGCGAATACGTACCGGGCAGATCCACCAGCACATACCCCGCCTTGCGGAATACGGCGCGGCCCTGGGCGCTCGCCACTGTCTTCCCCGGCCAGTTCCCCGTATGCTGGCGCATGCCTGTCAGCGTGTTAAACACGGTGGATTTCCCTACGTTGGGGTTGCCAGCCAAGGCTATGACCATATCGGTGTCCTGTTCCCTATGTATCTGCAAGATCGGCGTTGGCCTGAACTGCTCCTCCATTCCCGCCTCCTATACCGGCATCAGCCCTATGGTCGAAGCATCTTCATTGCGCAGCGCCACCACCGCGCCGCGGATAAAATACGCCTTGGGGTCGCCCGAAGGCGCCTCGTATAAGCAGGTTGCGCACGCGCCGGGCGTCAGGCCCATATCTAAAAGCCGCCTGCGCATCGTATCGCCTGCGTAGAGGGATGCAATTCGTACCGCTACGCCCATGGGGGCCTGCAGAAGACTTTCCATCATACTCTTTCCGTTCCTTTCATATGCTTCACTAAATAGAAGGGTTTTCCGCTGCATCCCCTGCCTTGCTGTTGCACGGGTGCAAGGAAGTTTCCCTGAAACAATTGTATGCGGCGGGGGAAAAAAGGGTGAAAGGAGTGAAATATGAAAAGCGAATTCCGTACGCTGGATGGCTATGACCGCGTGCAAAAGCGCGCCATCACGCGGACGATGGAGGATTATCTGGAAATGATCTGCCGCCTTTCTCGCCTGGACCCCGTTGTGCGCGTACAGGCCGTGGCGGAAAGTCTGAATGTGAAACCTTCCTCCGTAACCAAGATGATGCAGCAGCTCGCATCCCGGGGACTTGTGGAATACCACCCCTACGCTTACTTGAAGCTTACGCCGCAGGGGGAGGCGGAAGGAAATTACCTTTTGTACCGGCATGACGTACTGCATGAGTTTTTATGTATCGTTAACGGCGTGCCGGAGGATTTGGAGCAGGTGGAGCTGATCGAGCATTTTTTCAACCGCCGTACGGTGGAGAATATTGAGAAGCTTGTAGTAAAGCTTCACGCCGAACAGCATCTAAAAAACGAATAAGAGACTGCCCAAAAATATCGGCAGTCCCTTTTCTTTTCTCTTCCCTATCTTCTGACCATTTTATAGTATACGTTCGCCGTCTGGCGGTAAACAACCAGATATACCAGCGCAAATACGGCGGATGTAACGATTATGCAGCCCAGTGTAAGCGTTTTGTCATACAGGCTAAATACTTCAAGCATCTTTGAGATCATGTTGCTTGCGGCAAGAATATGCATGAGCGCGCCAATGAGAGGCAGGAAGAACACCCACAATATCTGTTTGTTGATAGTATCCTTTACCTCTTCGTCCTGCATGCCCACCTTTTGCAGGATTTCAAAGCGCTCCTTGTCCTCCTGCCCTTCCGTGACCTGCTTGAAATAGATCATCAGCACCGTCACCGCAAGGAACAGCACCCCGAAGAATACGCCCAGGAACAAAAGGCCGCCATATACGCCATAGCCGTTGGTACGCGCGGAGTAGATATCGTTTGCGCTGCCCACGCCCTCAAATTTTTGGAGCATTGTCTCCTCAAACGCGGATACAAATGCCATTCCGTCCTGTTCCGAACCCTTAATATCCAGCATTAATACCTTGTCGAGCACCAATCCATTCTGCAATTGTACAAACTCGGAGTTCTCATGGCGCACGATCATCCCGATGTTGTTCTCCGGCGCATTCTCCGGGGTCACAAGCTTTTCCGGCGTTGCGGATAGTTCCACATGATGCTCGGCGGCAAGCTTTCCCAGAAGTTCATCAACTTCTAAATAGGTTTCCGCCTTCATGTCCCGCAGGGACATGCGCAGATCATACGGATGCATTTCTCTTAAAATCTGCTCCTGCCCAAGATAAAGCGAAGACGTCCCCGCCACCGTTACGATGAGCATTGTGGAGAATACGCAGATGCTTGCAAGCCCTCGCGCGTTCTGGCGCATGCGGTGAAACATGGAGGAGATTGAAATAAAGTTTTCCGGCTGATAGTAGAGCTTCTTGTTGCGCCTGAGCCCCCGCAAAAATGCGATGCTGCCAGCGTTGAACAAAAGGTACGTCGCAATAATGACGATGAAGGAAGCCGGAAAGAACAGCCCCATCGCCATCCCGGTGTTGTTGGAGAAAATGGCCACCAGATAAGCCCCTCCCAACAGCAGCAGGCCCAATATGGTTGCGGGCAAAACGGTTTTTGACTCTTTTTCGCCTTTACGGTCGCTCTTTAGAAGCTCCGCCGTATCGGCAACGCGGATACGGATGCCGTTGTAGATGGAGGTTGCTACAAACACCGCAAAAAACAGCAGCGCGGTTCCCGCAAACGCAAACCATGGAAGCACGAATGTACTGCCTTCCGCCGCGTGCAGCATATGCATCAGCAGCAAAAAGAGCAATCTTCCCACCGCGATGCCCAGTGCGATGCCCGCGAGAACGCCGGCCCCCACCACAATGAGGTTTTCCCATTTGAGCACGCGCGCCACCTGCCGCCGGTTCATGCCCAGCACGCTATACAGGCCAAACTCTTTTTTCCTGCGCTTGACCAGGAATGCGTTGATATAGAGCATAAAGAAGAACGCAAACAGTGTAAACACGACAATACCCGCAACAAACATCGCCTGCGCGGTCTGCCCTCCCGGTACGTTTTTGAGCCCCGGGGAGAATATCATGGCGAGTATCAGAAAATATACGCCGCTGATGATGGCCGTGGCTAAAAAGTACGGCACATAGACCTGGCGGCTTCGCATGACATTTGAGCGCGCCAGCCGAAAATAAAAGCCCTTATTCACGCTTGCGCACCTCCGTCCTCCAATATGGTCAGGTTGTGGATGATGCGCTCATAAAAGGCGCGGTTGTTGTCCTCCCCGCGGTAAAGCTGACTGAAAATCTCGCCGTCGCGTATAAACAGCACACGCCCTGCGTGGCTTGCCGCAAGCGCGCTGTGCGTCACCATCAGTATGGTACGACCTCTTTCATTCAGGTTTCCGAACAGGGCAAGAAGGTTCGCCGAAGACTGCGAGTCAAGCGCCCCCGTCGGCTCATCTGCCAGCAGGAGCTGCGGATTGGTTATAATGGCCCGGCCAACCGCTGCGCGCTGCTTTTCGCCGCCGGATACCTCATAAGGGAATTTGTTCAGCAGCTCAGTAATGCGCAATTCCTGCGCCACGGGCAACAGCCGCTGCTCCATTTCCGCGAGCGGCGTGCGCTTTAAAACAAGCGGCAGCAGGATGTTATCCTTCAAAGAGAATGTATCCAGCAGGTTAAAATCCTGAAACACGAACCCGAGGTTGTCGCGCCGAAATTCTGAAAGTTCCCGCTCCGGGATTGCCTTAAGGCTGCGGCCGGAGAGGTAGACGTCCCCCCCGCTCGGTTTATCCAGCGAGGCGATGATATTCAAAAGCGTGGACTTGCCGGAGCCGGAGGGCCCCATAATGGCCACGAACTCCCCCGCACCGACTTCAAAGCTGACGTCCCGCAGCGCCACACACTGCTTAAGCCCCAGACGAGTATTGAATATACGCCGCACATGATCGATCTTCAACAGTTCCATTAAGTAGGCCTCCTCTTTGCCCAAATGGCAAATATGATGGAGGAATCGTATCAAATTCTATAGCGTCGCATCCATCGAACCGGCTTACAGTTTTCTGGACGTAGCTTACAGTTTTGTCACATTGGGTCAGGAGAATACCTCGCGGTCCTGCTGTGGGAACCGTATAACCGCCTTGGTGCCCTTCCCCCAAGCCGATACAAGCTCCAGCTTTATGCGCAGCGCGTCTGAAACGCGGCGCGCAAGGAACAGGCCTATACCGCTTGCACGCTTATCGAGCCGGCCATTATAGCCGGTATATCCTTTTTCAAATACCCTAGGCATATCCTCCGGCCGTATGCCGCAGCCGGTGTCCTCCAATATCAGCGCGTTATCCTGCACATATACCCGAACGCTGCCCTGCTGCGTGTATTTAACGGCATTGGAGAGAAGCTGCTCAAACACGAACGCGAACCACTTTGCATCGGTAAGCACTTTGAGCGAAAGATCCCCCACTTCCGCGCCCAGTCCTTTTGCAATAAATAGCGGCGCGTATTTGCGGATACTTTCGCGCACAAGGGGTTCGAGCTCGCAGGGCATCAGCACAAGATCCGCTGAGATATCCGCCGAGCGCACATACTGCATGGCGAGCTCTGCGTATCGCTCCACCTCGAACAGCTGGCGCTGAAACAGTGCACGGTCAAGCTCCGGGCTTTCCAGCAACAGGCGCAAGGCGGCGATAGGTGTCTTGATCTGATGCATCCACAATGTAAAATAGGAAATGGTCGCCCGATGAGACATGGAAAGCTCCTCTTTTTCCTGCCGCGCGCGGGTTAAGTATCCATCCGCGATCTCACAGTAGAGACGCTCCACGCGGTTACCGCCCTCAGGAAGCTCCTGCTCAAATTCATGCAGGTGCGCCCTGATTTCGATGAGCGCCCGAAGCCGCCGCAACATTGCAAAGAGGTCCAGGCCCACGATGAGTATCAGCGCAAGCGCGCCTAAAAGCACGCTGTACCGGATATCTCCCCCCGGCGTACCGTTGAGCGCCCAAAAGCTGACCACCAGGACATTGCTCAAAAGATAGAACAAAAACAGCGCCCACCGGTAGCCGATATAAGAAAGAACGCCCCGGAAGAATGAAAGCCTCTTTTTTTCTTCCTTTTTCCGCTTGCGCATATTCCCCCCTTACGCTTCCCCCTGCTCCTCAGTAAGCTGGTAGCCCTCCCCCTTGCGGGTGACAATACAGCCGGAGAGGCCCGCAGGCTCCAGTTTGCGCCGCAGGCGGTTCATGTTGACGGTGAGGGTGTTGTCGTCTATATAGCTGTCGCTGTCCCAGAGCCGAAGCATGATCTCCTCCCGGGAAACGACCCGTCCTTTGTGGGAAAGCAAAAGCTGCAGGATGCGCAGTTCGTTCTTGGTCAGCTCCAGTTTTCCCTCCCCGGTATACAGGCAACCTTCCGCCAGTGATAGCCGCGCGCCGCAAAACTCCAGCTCCTGTACTGGCTGCCCCCCGGTTCTTCTCAATACAGCCTGCAGCTTTGCGACAAGCACCTCCATGGAAAAGGGCTTGGTCAGATAATCGTCCCCGCCCATCTGCATGGCCATGACGATATCCATATCCTCCGTCCGGGAGGAAAGAAATACGACAGGCGCATCGGAAACCTTACGGATTTCGGTACACCAGTAATAACCGTTATAGTAGGGAAGCGCGATATCCATCAGCACAAGCTGCGGGCGGCACCTATAAAATGCCTGCATCACATCGGAAAAATCCTCCACCATGCAGGGGAGGTACCCCCACCGCGCAAGCTCCTTTGCGACGAGGTTTGCAATGACGGCGTCGTCTTCCACAATCAAAATGCTCACAGGAGCGCCCGTATTCTGCTGCATGGTTTCCTCCTGCCTTACAATTGTTCCCTTCTCCGGCATCATAGCATGTACAGGGCAAATACTTCAAGCGATGTTCATTTCTTGTGATGGAATAGCACTTTGTTGTTACTTTTGAACATCTGTAGTGAAATTATTTTACACCGCTCGTATCTGTATGATATGCTATGCTATATAGCAGACTCTTACATGCATAGGTGCATTATTTGTTACCGGGAGGAAACGAACATGCTGGACATGGGCAAATGGGAACAACTTGCCGCGAATTACGCAAAAGATCGCGTGAGCGTTCCGGGCAGGCTGGGCGGTAAAATCGCCATTGTCACGGGCAGCGCGCAGGGCTTTGGCCGTGGCATTGCGGAGGAATTATACCGTGAGGGCGCATGCGTTGTGCTGGCGGATTTGAACGAAGCTATGGCCGCTGAGGTCGCCGCCGAGCTTGGCGAACGTGCTTTCGCTGTAAAAGTAGATGTATCAAATGAAGAAAGCGTTGCAGCCATGATCGGCGCAACCGTGGAGCGCTTTCACGGGCTGGACCTGTTTATAAGCAACGTCGGCGTACTGAAGGCCGGCAGCCTAGATGAGCTGGAGAAGAAGGATTTTGAATTCGTCACCTCCATTAACTACACTGCGTTCTTCCTCTGTACCAAGTACGCTTCACGTGTGATGAAAGCGCAGTTCCAGGCAAACCCGGATTGGTCCGGGGATATCATACAAATCAACTCCAAAAGTGGCCTTGCCGGATCCAACAAGAATTTTGCCTACGCAGGCAGCAAGTTTGGCGGTATCGGCCTTGTGGAAAGTTTCGCGCTGGAGCTTTGCCCCTACCGTATCAAGGTCAACGCCATCTGCCCGGGCAACTTTCTGGACGGCCCCTTGTGGATGGACCCGGACCGCGGCCTGTTCGTGCAGTTTTTAAACGCCGGCAAGGTGCCGGGGGCAAAAACCACCGCAGACGTCAAGCGGCATTATGAAAACCTTGTCCCCATGCGCCGCGGCTGCTTCCCCAAGGATGTGGCGCGCGCCATATTCTACGCCGTGGAGCAGGCCTATGAGACCGGCCAAGCCATTCCCGTCACCGGCGGGCAGAACATGCTGCACTGACGCTTTCGGTTGAGGACGACACGGGAAGGGTAAAGAAAAGATATGATGAATCAGCAAATACTTGGGGAACTGAACCAACCCGGAAAAGAAGCGCGGCTTTCTGCGTTACAAAAAATTGCGGCGTCGGCAGCACTGCCGCCGACCGATCCGCGCTATATCAACAACCACATTCACACGACATATTCCTTTTCCCCGTATTCGCCAACGGCGGCGGTCTATTTTGCACGCGCGGCGGGATTGTGCACCGCGGGCATTATGGACCATGACAGCATCGGCGGTGCGAAGGAGTTCTTGGAAGCGGGCGACATTTTGGGGGTACCCACCACGATTGGCATGGAATGCCGCGTGAACATGGCGGGAACGCCATTGGAGCATCGCACCACCAACAATCCGGACCAATCCGGCGTAAGCTACATGACCATGCACGCCGTTCCGCATGAAAACATTGACGTGCTGCAGGCGGCCTTTACCCCGCTTCGAGAAAAGCGCAATGTAAGAAACCGGGCGATGACGCAAAAGATAGACTCAATGCTTGCACCCCACGGCATCCGGTTGGATTTTGACGCGGATGTGCTGCCTCTTTCCCAGTATGCCTTGGGCGGCAGCGTGACGGAACGCCATCTGATGTATGCGCTCGCGCATAAGATTGTATCGGTTGCAGGCCGCGGCGAAGGCACCATAGCCCTTTTAGAAAAACTGGGCGTGGCGCTCTTGGAAAAGCAGAAGAAACAGCTGCTTGATACGGGCTACCTCTTTTATGAATATGATTTGTTAGGTATACTAAAAAGTGCCTTCGTGCCGCTTGTGTTTATCCCCGCGGCCGACGAGTGCCTCCCTTTACAGGAGGCGGTCAAACTCGCAAACGACGTGGGTGCAATTTTCTGCTACGCGTACCTTGGCGATGTGGCGGACAGCGTAACGGGCGATAAAAAGGCCCAGAAGTTCGAGGATGACTATCTTGACGAGCTGTTCGGTGTTTTAAGGGACTATAACGTCCGCGCCGTTACCTACATGCCGCCGCGCAATACACGGGCCCAGTTGGACCGGCTGCGCGCGCTGTGCAAAACATACGGCATGTTTGAAATCAGCGGCGAGGACATCAATTCTCCGCGTCAGGATTTCGTGTGCAAGGCCATGGAGGACCCGCAGTTTTCCAATTTAATCGACGCTACATGGGCGCTTATCGCACATGAACGCGGGAAAAAGATAATATTTTAATTTGTGCAGGGCACAGGCCCGGAAAGGAAACGATTATGAAAACAAAGGCAGTACGGCTTTATGGAGCCAATGACCTCAGGCTGGAAGAATTTGAACTCGACGTCCTCAAGCCGGACGAGGTGCGCGCAAAAGTCATCTCGGACAGCATCTGCATGAGTTCGTATAAGGCGGCCATACAGGGTGCCGCGCACAAGCGCGTTCCTGATGATGTTTCCACCAACCCCACCATCGTTGGCCATGAATTCTGCGGCGAAATTCTGGAGGTGGGCGAAAAATGGAAGGATAAGTTCAAGGCGGGCGAGCGTTTTGCCATACAGCCTGCACACTTTTACAAAGGTTCTTTGGACGCGCCGGGTTACTCCTACCGCAATTGCGGCGGCAGCTCCACGGCTGTCAACATCCCCATGGAAATCATGGAGATGGATTGCCTCCTCCATTACGATTCCGATGTTTACTTCTACGGATCCCTCGCGGAGCCGGTGAGTTGCATCATTGGCACCTATCATGCCATGTACCACACCAAGCCGGGCAGCTATGTCCATCAGATGGGCATTGTAGAGGGCGGCAAGCTGGCACTCCTTGCTTCCGTTGGCCCCATGGGTCTTGGCGCCATCGATTACGCGCTGCATTGTGACCGCAGGCCGAGCCTGATTGTGGTTACGGATATCGACGACGCGCGTCTTTCCCGCGCACAGAGCCTCTACACTGTGGAGCACGCAAAGGAACTGGGCATTGAGTTGATCTACCTCAACACCGCAAAGGAAAGCGATCCTGTTGCAAAGCTGATGGAGCTTTCGGGCGGAACAGGCTATGACGACGTCATCGTATTCGCGCCCGTGAGGCCCGTTGTGGAGCAGGGCAACGCCATACTGGGCTTTGACGGCTGCCTCAACTTCTTTGCAGGCCCGTCTAACACCGAATTTAAAGCCGAGTTGAACTTCTACAACGTCCACTACGCCGCGCACCACATCGTGGGGACCTCCGGCGGCAATACGGACGATATACGCGAAGCAATCGAAATGATGGCGGCAGGAAAGCTGAACCCCGCTTCCATGATCACGCATATCGGCGGTCTGGACAGCGTCGTGGAAACCACGCTCAACCTCCCGCATATCCCCGGCGGCAAGAAGCTCATCTACACCCAGATCAGCATGCCGCTGACCGCCATCACGGACTTTGAAGAAAAGGGCAAGTCTGACCCGGTATTCAAGACCCTCCACGAACTTGTTGCCAAGCACAACAACCTGTGGAACGCCGAGGCGGAAAAATACCTGCTGGCAAACGCAAAGCCCATCGCGTAACGCATTAAAATATGGGAACGCGGACGTGTTCCGCGTTCCCTTCCTTTTTTTATCAGCCTTCCATCCCTTCGGAATGATATTTCAGCGCACTTATTCACATTCATCATACGCAACGCAACAAAGCAGGAGAAAACCGCTATGCCAAACTTAAACCTACTTGCCTTTGACCTTGGCGCAAGCAACGGACGGGCCATACTCGGCCGTTTTGACGGAAATCGCATTACGCTTGAGGAACTCCACCGGTTTGAAAACAACTTCGTAAGCCTCAACGGCGTGCTGTATTGGAATACGCTGGACTTTTACCAGCAGATGAAGGCGGGCTTTTCCGCGTTTGCGCGGCTGAAGGAAGGCGACCTCCATGCATTCGGCGTGGATACCTGGGGCGTAGACTATGGCCTGCTGGATAAAAACGGCGCGCTGTTGGGCAACCCCCGCTGCTACCGGCAGGCGCTTGACGTTGATATGGAAGCGGTCTATACGGTTGTACCCAAAGAGACCCTGTTTGCCCGTACCGGCCTTGCCAGCATGAACTTCAACACCGTCTACCAGCTCTACCGCAGAAAACGCGAAGGGGACGCGGCGCTTGAAGCTGCCTCCTGCATGCTTTTGATGCCGGATCTATTGGGGTATTTCTTTACCGGCGAGCGCGGCAGCGAGTACACCAACGTCACCACTTCCATGCTCTATAACCCCGTCAAAAAGGATTGGGATTATGAAACCATCCGCGCTTTAGGCCTGCCTGAGCGGATATTTACGTACATTGACCGCGCGGGAACATTACGTGGAAGGCTGCTGCCCGACGTCGCCAGCGAACTCTCCCTCAACCGGGCCGCATTCGCGGCGGTGGGCACGCACGATACGGCGTCGGCTGTGGCCGCCATTCCCGGCGAAGGCGATTTCGCCTTCTGCTCTTCGGGCACATGGTCGCTCTTCGGCGTGGAAACCGATGCGCCCATACTGACCGATGAAGTCTATCGCTCCAACTTCTCCAACGAAGGCACGGTGCAGGGCGGCTTCAGGCCATTAAAGAACATCATGGGCATGTGGATCATACAGGAATGCAGGCGGGATTGGATCAAAGAAGGCAAAAAACTTAACTGGGACGATATTGTGGACGCGGCGCGTAAAGCTGCTCCGTTCCGTTCCATCATAGACCCGGACTACCAGGAGTTTTTCGGCTCCGGCTCCATGGTAAAGCGCATTCAGACCTATTGCAAGAATACCGGTCAGCCCGTGCCCGAGACGGTCGGCGAGATCGCCCGCTGCGTGTATGAAAGCCTAGCGCTCAAATACCGCTGGGCGCTGGGCGTACTTGAAACGCTCAAGGGCCGCAGGCTCAACGCCCTCAACCTGGTCGGCGGCGGCATCCAGAACAAGCTTTTGAACCAAATGACTGCCGATTCTATCGACCGCCCGGTATTCACCGGCCCAACAGAGGGCGCTTGCATTGGAAACCTGCTGATGCAGGCGGTGGCATTGGGTGAGCTGGGCGGCATTGAAGATGTCCGCGCGGTTGTACGGGATTCCATTGAGGTGGAGACCTACACACCCCACCACACCGACGCGTGGGACGAAGCCTACGCACGGCTGATGAGGCTTATGGAAGGAGCAACCGCATGAGCGCCATTCCGCTTCCGCAAAATCTGACGATTGAGACGGAGCGCCTTACTATCCGCCCCATTTGCAGGGAAGATGCATCTGGTTTCTTTGCACTGCGGCAAGACCGTACCGTCACGGCCATGATGGGGTTTTCCCCCTATGTGAAGTTGGAAGAGGCGGAGCGCTATGTGGTGACCCGCATGCAGATGATGGCAGAAGGAAACTGTCTGTTTTGGGCCATCACCTTAAAAGAAAGCGGTTCGTTTATCGGCAGCGTCTGCCTTTGGAATTTCCGGTTGGAAGAGGGCAGCACGGAAATCGGCTACGAGTTGCTGCCAGCATTCCACGGGAAAGGCTATGCCAGCGAAGCCATCCGCGCGGTGAGTCAGTATGCGTTTTCTGAGATCGGCTTTGCCTGTGTGGATGCACTGGTGGACCCGAAAAACCTGCCGTCTTTGCAGGTACTCTCTCGCAACGGGTTTTCTTCCTGCGGCATCACAAAACGATCGGTAGACGCGCCGGAGCTGATCCGATACGCGCTTGCATCAGGGAATTGATTTTCCATTCTATATGCCCGGAGCCAAACGGCTCCGGGCATTTTTATTTTCTTAGGCGTCATGAAAAGTATATATTCGCAATAACCGTGTGCTATACTTGTGCCATCCACATCTGGGAGGAATATTATGGAACCAATCACGATATACCGGGCGGCAGCAAGGCTCAATTCGATTGACCTGTTCTATCTGGATACCAGGACGTCGGGCCCGGTTATCCTATGCCTCCATGGAAGATGGGGGCGTGGGCAAACCTTTTCTGCCTTTATGCAGCAGTATGGAAGCCGATACCGCGTGATCGCACCGGACCAGCGCGGACACGGCCTGAGCGGCAAGCCCGTTTCCCGCTATACGGCGGAGGAAATGGCGGAGGATGCTGTGGCGCTCCTTGATTTTTTAGGCATTGAGCGCGTGATACTCGTTGGCCATTCCATGGGAGCGCGGGTCGCCGGACATTTAGCTGCTCTATACCCAGAGCGTGTTGATGCATTGGCTTTGCTTGACAAATCCGCAAATGGGCTTAAGGATAACCCTGGATTGCCTCTTAGCGAAATCCCCGACATAGACCCACTGACAAAAGACTGGCCCATGCCGTTTGTGACACTGCAGCAGGCACAGGATTTTCTGAAAAGGCAGACAGAATCTCAGCTTGAATACGAGTATTTTATAGGAAGCCTGTATGAAGACGAAACGGGCTACAAAATGATGCACAGCAACCAGGCCATTGCCGCCAATATCGCCTACGATACAAACTGGTACCATCTGCTGCCTGGCATCCAATGCCCCGTATTGCTTATTCGCTCCTCCAGCCATGAAGCCGTACCCGATGAGGATCATGCGAAAATGAAAGCCTTACTTCAAAACTGCACCGCGAGGGAGCTCTCCCAACCGGACCACAACGTGCATTTGAGTAACCCCGATGAATTCTATGCCTATTTTGACTCATTCCTAAATGGTCTCCTAGCCGCCCAGGCCCGATAAATTGTGGACGAACACCTTTTTCGCTCATGTTCTTTCTAGTGATCTCATACGATAGAACAATGGAAGAATGCTTTTGGCGGGAAGTAGGGTGAACGCATTTGTTTGAGTATACTGTGCAGCCCGGGGATACGGCATATTCCATTTCCCGTTTGTTTGGTATCACAACCGCCGCCCTTCTCTCAGTCAATCCGGAAATTACCGATATCGACAGACTTTCAGTGGGCCAGATTCTGCGCATCCCCGGTACGCGTACATTTCGCCGTACAATCGAAGTGAACGGTTATGCCTATCCGACCGTGGACGAAGGCACCCTAAGAAACATCCTGCCCTACCTGACGTATCTGAGCATCATAGGGTTTGAGGCAAACCCGGACGGCTCCATCCAATATGCCAATGACGCCACGCTGATCGACACCGCGCTTTTATACAACGTGGCCCCGCTGATGGTGGTTTCCAACCGGGACGCACTTGGAAATTATTTGGGTGAACTTGCGCATACTCTGCTTTCTAGCGCAACACTGCAGCAAATGCTGATCAACAACATCATCATTCGCCTGCGGGATGGAAACTATTACGGGGTCAATGTTGATTTTTCGGAGATTTACTTGGAAGATTACGTTACATATTCGGGGTTTTTGCGGCTGCTCACCATGCAACTGCACCCGCTTGGATATATCGTGGTGGTGGCCCCCAGGATCAATATACTGCTTGAACAGCAGGATATACTCCAACGTATCAACCAGGCCTTTCTCTTCAACAGCCTGATGGACCGGCTGATCATTCGCACCACCGTATGGACCTGCACTTATGATGACGCAGAGCACAGACTGCCCCTAATTGATGAATTGCAGCGGGGCTTGGATTTTGCCTCTGGCATGATTTCCAGCAATAAAATATTATTGACGGTACCCAACTGCTGTTACATTTGGCAAATCACCGACGGCGAAGCAGTTCTCCTCCGTACGCTTTCTCCGGCGCAGGCGGATGAGCTGCTGATAGCAACCCGCGCAAAAGTAAGCATTGATCCACAGACGCAGGCGTCTTATTTTCAATACTACGATGAGGACAATATTTTACATCAGGTCTGGTGCGAAAATGAAACCAACCTGAGAGGGCCGCTGGCACTGGTAGATACGTATAACCTGGGCGGAATCAGTTTCCGTACAATCGATCGTTTCTCCATGGTAAGCTACCGGACGCTGGGGAGCCTTTACGAGATCCGGAAGGTGGTCTAGGTCGGTTGTGCCCGCATGACCGCTGGCAAATTCCACGGCAACCTTATAACATTGTCCCATGCATAATATCCTTTGGGAAAGAGGGATGCAATTTGTTTGACTATATCGTTCAGCCGAATGATACCATCTATTCCATTACGCGGCTGTTTGGCATTACCACCGCGCAACTGCTCTCTGTAAACCCCGAACTTCAGTATGGCGGCGGCATCGCCGTCGGCCAGACGCTAAATATTCCGCAGGCTGGGGGCGCGCGCCCTGTCATTGAGGTAAACGGCGACGCTTACCCCACGGTGAGCGACAACGTTTTGGAGAACGTGCTGCCCTATCTTACCTATTTAAGCATACTCAGCTATAACATAAGGCCCGATGGTACGCTCTCCTCACTCGATGATTCAAAGCTGATCGGTATGGCGCGCCAGAGAGGCGTAGCGCCCCTGATGGTGATTACCAATATCGACCCGAGTATCGACCCGCTTACCGGTTTTTCCGGCGCGCTGACGCATACCCTGCTTTCAGACGCGAGGCTTTCCCAAACGTTGATAGCAAACATAATCGCAACCCTCGGTGAGAAACAGTATTACGGTGTTAATATCAGTTTGTTAGAACTGTACCCCAGCGATTATATCGCTTTTGCGGGGTTTTTACAGGCTCTGACGCTGCAGTTGCACCCTTTAAATTATATCGTAGTCGTCAGCCCGCGGATCAACACCCTCCTTGAGCAGCAGGCCGCTTTAATTCAAGCGAATTCGTACTTTCCCTTCAACAACAATCTGGACCGCCTCATATTGCGCACCACCGAATGGGTATGCACTTTCGAATACCGCGAAATATCTTATATCGACGAATTGCAGGCGGCTATCGACTTTACAACCCCGTTCATATCCAACCCGAAAGTGCTTTTATCAATACCCGGCTGCTGCTATGACTTGATGCCGGGGCCTGAGTACAGCGAGCTTTACCGGATACTTACTTCAGCTCAGGCGGATGAGCTGGTTTTAGAGACCGGCGGGACGTTTCGCATTGACCCACGCTCCAGGAGGTCGTATTTTACGTATTTTAGCGACGACGGCGTGCTCCACGAAGTGGTCTGCCAGAGCGATACCAACCTCAGGGCACCGCTTGATCTTGTGGAAGCTTACAACCTGGGCGGCGTAAGCTTCCATACCATAGAAGACTTTTCCGTCGCCAGTTATCAGATGGTCACCGCGGAATTTGTGATCCGCAAGGCATCCCTTTAAAAGAAGCAAAAAAGCCCGCAACATTTGCGGGCCTTTTTAATCGCGGGGGCGGTTACTTCTTAAAGCACAGGTACCAGGATTCGCACGTCATGCCTTCCGGGCCCATCATGCGCTCAAGCATATCGTGATAATTGCCCGGCGGGGGCACTACGCCGGGATCCCCCGGCATCCAGCCTGCAGGCGTGACAAGGCCGGTTTCGTCCGTAAATTGCAGCGCCTGCACTGTTCTTAGAATTTCCGGTATGTTTCGACCTGTGGTCATTGGATATGTAAGAATGGCGCGGACTTTCTGCGAAGGATCGATGATGAACGTGGACCTTACCGTCGCTTCCGTACTCACATCGGGCGCCAGCATGCCGTACAGACGCGCGACTTCGCCTTTTCTGTCCGCGACGATGGGAAATGGAATGCGTACGCCTGCAATCTGATAGATGCTGTCCACCCACGCAAGATGGGAGGAGTTGCTGTCTATGCTCAGGCCCAAAAGATAGGTGTTGATTGCGCGAAACGCGTCTGCATGTTTCGCAAACGCCAAAAATTCCGTGGTGCAGATCGGCGTAAAATCCCCCGGATGCGAAAAGAATACCACCCATCTGCCCTTATAGCGGGACATATTGACTGGCCCCATGGTGCTGGTGGCGTTAAAATCAGGCGCTGGCATACCGATGCGCAAGCAGAATTCTTCCATGTTCCATCCCCCCTTCGCCTCATTGTATGCTTCATGCCCCTTGGATTAGGCCGAAAACATGCGCTGCGGGCTGCAAAGGGCTGCGATGCGGTTTATTGCGGGTTCCTCTTTTCTGCATGGATAGAAGGTATAAGATTGGTCTGTTAACGCATGCAGCACTCCGGCAAAGTCAAGCGTTTTGAGATTACTATGGGAACGGATTATGGGAACGTTCTCATATAAATTGAAGGGTTATCTTCAGTATTTTTAAAATTATTTCTCTAATTGGCACTTATTGGTTGACATATTTTAATCCCAAGCGTATACTTTTTATGAGAACGTTCCCATAACATTTCACCTTTATAATAGATTTTCGTATCTTCTCGGAGGCAATATGGCGGCGACGATAAAGGATGTGGCAAAACTAAGCGGCGTCTCAAAAACCACGGTATCCCGCGCGTTTGTCGAACCTGCCAATGTCAATGCCGAAACGCGGGACAGAATCTACGAGGCGGCCAAGATACTCAACTATACGCCGGACGCCATCGCCCGCGCCATGGTACGCAAGCGCACGGACAATATCGCATTTATCATATACGAACGCCAATATCCCGTTGTGCTTAATCCGTTCTATTCCCCTGTATTTGAAGCGGTACTGCAAACTGCAGCAAAAGGCGGCTATGGCCTGTTTGTTTCATCTGATAAAGATCTTCGGCTGCCCAGCGGCGAGCTGTACATGAAGAAACAGATGGATGGCGTCATACTTGCGGGGCAGACGGATACCGACACCATATTGAGCCTCAGAAAACAAAACATCCCCTTTGTGTTATTGAACAACAAGCTGGATATGGATGACCTTATCAGCATTACGACGGATCATTACGGCGGTGCTGTGCAGGCAATGGAACATTTGATTGACCGGGGGCACCGCAAAATCGGCATGCTTGCGGGCCGTTTCTCACCCCATACCTATTCCTTGCGTTATAACGCATATACGGATACGCTCAGGCAGAACGATATCGAGCTGGATTATCGCTTTATTCAGTCCGTTGAACCCACGGTTGAGGACGCAATCCGCTGCGCTTCCTCGCTGCTTTCTTTGACCGATAGGCCTACGGCCCTGTTCTGCACCAACGATACCATTGCTGTGGGAGCTGTGAAAGCGGCGCTGCGCATGGGGCTGCGAATACCGCAGGACATCGCGGTGATCGGCTACGACGACAGCGAAATCTGCAAAATGATAGAGCCCGAATTGACCTCCATACGCGTGGATACGCAGATGCTTGGACGCCTTGCGGCGGAAAATCTCATTTCCATGATCAACAACCAACCGGTTACCCCTGGGGAGATTCTTGTCAAAACCGAACTGATCGTGCGTCAAACCACCTGATCCGCACCGATATCCTCCATATTTACAATGCCGAATTTTCGTTTCTTCGCATCCGCTTTTATGCAAACGCTTTCATTTTCTTTTAAATCTTGCGCGGTGTTCGCAGACATTCATTTGTTTCACAATTTTCATAAAACGAAGCAAATTTTAAGGAGCAAACTTGGAGATTATCTGCATCAATGTCGGATACGGGGATGCGATATTCCTGCAGTCCGAAGGGTATCGCCTTCTCATTGACGGAGGAAGCGCGGACCCGAATGAATATCGGGAGAACCGCACACCGGCGCTTGCCTGGCTTCGTAAATACGGCATTGGCGCGCTTGACGCCGTTGTCGTTTCCCATATCCATGAGGACCATGTCGGCGGGCTTGAAGCCGTGCTCGACCAGCTTGCTGTAAAAGAGCTATGGCTGCCTTATCCGGCTGCGCTTTTCCGTTCCGGACGCGCGTTTTCCTTTCCGACGGATACAGCAGAAAACGTCCGGCTGTTCACGCAGGCGCTCAATGTCATGCAGCGCCTGGTACGGCTGGCAGACGCCAAGGGGGTGCGATTCCGAGAGCTTTCGCGCGGGGTGTCTATCGCTTTGGGCGGCGGGCTGAAAGCAAAGGCGCTGGGCCCGGATGCGCATAGACGGGCCGCGTTTGTAGAGCTGCTAAATCGCGCCTATCAGTGCGAGACGGATGAGGACGCGCTGCCGTTTCTTGTAGCACTGGACAGCCAATCCAACGATGCAAGCCTGATATTGAAAATTTTCGGTCCCGGGTGTTCCATATTACTGCCCGGCGATTGCTGCCCCCACGCATGGCCGGAAGGGCTGACAGAAAGCGAACTGCGCGCGGATGTATTCAAGCTTCCGCATCACGGCCAGATCGACAGCGTCACGGTCGACGCCATACAGGCGGTGCGCCCACGGGTGGTGCTTACGACATCCTCCTCCGACCGCCGCTACAACAGCTCCAACACGGAAGTCTACCGGTTGATAAAGAACGCGCTGCCCGCCGACGCGCAGCCGGATTTTTTATTCAGCGATGAAGCGGATTACCCGCCCTATACGTATGGGCGTCAGAGGACGCAGGCGGTGCGGCTGAACCTCCACGGCAGCAGCCATTGAATTCAATATTCGATATTGCATAAACGCATTTTCTTTAAAGCGCAACGCTTTAATAAAAAAGAAAGAGGTGTCATCAATGAAGAAAAACAGACTTCTCGCTTGGTTGTGTGTCCTTCTCATGATCACCGGGGCACTTATGGGCTGCACGCCTACGCCTCCGGCAACCTCTGAACCGGCGGCGACCGAGAACGCTCCCGCGCCCGCCCAGACTGAACCGCCCGCGGCGCCCCCGGAGCCGACCGCAGACACGACCCCTGTTACCCTGAATTTCGCCACCGCGGGCGATACCAACATGATGGAGTTCTTCCAGAACATGATCGTGCCGGAATTCAACAAGGAATACCCGCATATTTCTGTGAATATCGCGGGCACCGGCGCGGGTGACTCCGGCAGCAAGACGATTCATACCAAGCTGCGCGCCCAGCTTGACGCGGGGAAGGAAAAATGGGACCTGGATGCGGCATGTGTCAACCAAAGCGTGATGCGCGATCTGATCGCCGACGGATTGATCATGAAATTCGTAGACCAGCTCGAAAACGGGAAGTACGTTAACACCGTATCCTCGAAAAACGCACTGGGTACGCCGGTGGAAGGGTATGTGGTGCCCTTGTTCCAGTCCCAGGTGGTTATCGCGTACAACCCCGCCATGGTAGCGAGCCCGCCCAAGACATTTGCGGAGCTGGAAACGTGGATCAAGGAGAACCCGAACAAATTCGGTTACAACGGCGTAACGGGCGGCATGTCCGGCGTAGGGTTCACAATCGGTTATGTGTACTACAAGACGGGCATGTACGATACGTTCTCCAAGGGCGTATATGACGTAGCGAACGAAGCGACCTGGCCCGACGTGATCAAGGAACTCAAGAGCCTTCCTGTTGTCTATACGCAAGGAAACGCCGGTACGCTGGATATGCTCAACCGCGGCGAAATCGCCATGGGTCCCGTCTGGGTGGATATGTTCTATCTTTGGAAGAGCGACGGGCGCATGGACCCCAACATGAAAATGATACTGCCCGAACCCGGACTGCCCGGCCAGCCCATGTATCTGGTGGTTTCAACAAAAGGCGAGAATCAGGATGCCGCGAAAAAGTTCATAGACTTTATCGCCCGCCCCGAAATTCAGGCCAAGTATGTGGTAGAGGCCAGCACCTGGTACCCCGGCATTGACGCCAACGCCGTATTCGAGGTGTGCAGCGACGAAGCCAAGACCAAGCTGTTCAGCGAAGTCACATCCGAGGAGCTTGCAGCCAAAGGGCTTACCTTGATGCTGACCAACTACCAGGCCGACCTGTTGAAAACGTACGAGGAAGTGCGCTAACACAAACACGGCCCGCCGTATTGCGGATGTTTTAAGACCCGCTGACAAAGTCTCCTCGCTTTGTCAGCGGGGTGTCTCCCGCTGAACGAATGCCGGATTGGGGTGAAGCCATCGTGAAGAGTTACCCTGCGGCAGAAGCCGCGCAAAAAAAGCAGGCGACCAAAGAACTCGCCTATAAGCTGCTGGGGGCGGTCATTGTGCTGCCCGTGGTGGTGCTTATTCTTGTAGAGTATGTCTACCCGTTCCTGCTGTCCTTCATAAGCAGCCTGCAGGCGCAAGAAGGCGGCGCATTTACGCTAGAAAACTATGCTTACATCCTGCGGATTTACGGCCAGGACATTTTGTATACCCTGTTTGTTTCCGTAGCGTCGCTCCTCGTGGTACTGACGGTATCCATATTGATCGGCGGATATCTGACGCTCAACGAAAACCCGTTTATCGAATTTATGTTCAAGCTGCCCTTATTTATTCCGTTCGTGGTGGTCGGCCATGCAATGCGGACATTTTTAGCGCCCAAGGGCATACTGAATTCTTTGCTGAGCCTAATTGGCCTTGTCAATATCGAAGTGCCGCCGGATTACGCGTACGGACCGATTGGGACGATCATCGCGCTCAGCTGGAAGCAGATCGCGTTTGCGCTGCTGCTGGTGATGTCCGCGTTCCAATCCGTGGACAAGAGCTACTTGGAGGCGGCAAGAAACCTGGGCTCATCAAAATTCAGGCTGATCCGTGAAATGCTGCTGCCATTGTCCTTTGGCAGCATCGCGGTATCCGCGGTACTGATATTTACTTCCTTTCTCCAGAACTTCTCCGTTGTAATGATGATGGGGAGCGGTTCGGGTGCCCGGCACATTATGGTGGACATATTCCAGCAGATCAATTACCTCAACAACATGAACGTCGCGAACGCGCTGGGTGTGGTCTCCTACGTATTCGCACTGGGTGCTGCAGTCATTTATCTGAGAAAGGCGGCGAAGTGAGCCTATGAAACAGAGCGATATGCTGCGCAACAGAAGCCCATTAAAGCTGACGGGCCGCCTGCTCGCGTACTTTATCACCATATTTGTCATTGTGGGCCCTCTAAGCGGCCTTGTGATATGGTCGTTTGCCGAGAAGTGGTACTGGCCGAATATCATGCCGCAGCAATTCGGCGTTTCTTATTGGGTAAAAGCGTTCCGCGGGGACATGATGACGTCGTTTACCAACGGCGTCGAGATCGCCATTATCACGACGCTTGTTGTCATGCTGATTTCCGTCCCGTTGGGGTATGTGCTGGCGCGGTATAAAATCCCGTTCAAAACCATCATACTCGCGCTGTTCCTGCTGCCCCAGGCCTTCCCCTCCCTTCCCATATTCGCGAACCTCGCTACACTTTTCTACCGGTGGGATCTCGCGGGAAAAATGTCCGGCGTGGCGATGGTGCATATCGGCGCGGCGTTCATTTATTCCATATGGACCATGGTGTCGGTGTACCAATCCATACCCAAGGTACTAGAAGACGCCGCGTTTTCCATGGGCGCTTCGCGGATACGCGCATTCTTTGACGTGGCCCTGCCGCTGGCCGGGCCGGGCATATTCGTATCCGCCCTTCTGGTTTTTCTGTATTCTCTCGATGAGTTTACGGGTACGCTGATGATCGGTTCGCCCTTTGTAAAGACGCTGCCGGTGCAGATGTATACGGCGTCCATGGGGTATGAGATGCAGATCGCCTCCGTTACCAGCCTGATGGTCACAATTCCGGGTATTCTGCTGCTATTCTGCTTCCAGAAATTTATGAAGGCGGAGTATCTGTCTTCCTTCGGCCGCCTGTAATCGCGAATAGGAGAATCAACCATGATAGACGTAAGAATCGAGAACCTGATCAAGAAATACGGCAATAATGTCGCGCTCAACGGCATAAACCTTACGCTCAAGCCGGGAACCATGACGGCGGTGCTTGGCCCGTCCGGATGCGGCAAAACCACGTTGCTGCGTTCGCTGGGCGGGTTCCTTCCGGTGGACGGCGGCAACATATACTTTGGCGGGCGGGATGTGACGCGTGTGCCGCCGCAGGATCGCGGCGCGGCGCTGGTGTTCCAGAATTACGCACTTTGGCCACATATGTCGGTATACGAGAACATCTCCTACGGCTTAAAGATCAAAAAGGTGGATAAAGCGGAAATCAAGCGGCGCGTAGACCAGGTGGTGGAGCTTGTGGGGCTTGACCCGGAAATGCTGGTAAAAGGGCGCAGGCCTACGCAGCTTTCGGGCGGGCAGCAGCAGCGCGTAGCGCTGGCGAGGGCGCTGGTGATCGAGCCGGAGCTGTTCCTGTTGGACGAACCGCTCAGCAATCTGGACGCAAAGGTGCGCTCCAAACTGCGAATTTATATCCGCGAGGTGCAGCAAAAGGTGGGGATTACGGCGCTCTACGTGACACATGACCAGGAAGAGGCGCTCTCCATTGCGGATACCATTGTGGTGATGGATAAGGGCGAGATCATGCAGATCGGCTCTCCGGAGGATATTTACGCACGGCCCGCCAACCTGTTTGTGGCGGAGTTCATAGGCGACAGCGCGGTGCTTTCCGGCGTGGCGCTCGACGCACACACGGCGGAGCTTTCCGGAAATATCATTGACAACGTAGAAATCCATGCGGGCAGCGACGTACAGAAGGGCGATAAGGTCACGATCATACTGCGAGCTGCGGATTTAAAACTCTACCCCGCGCAATATGACTGCTCCAAAATGCAGGATGCGTTGTGCTTAAACGCCAGGGCGGAGAGCGCGATGTATATCGGCTCCAAATACAAACATGTCATCCGCCTGAAAGAGCAGACCATACTGGCGGATTGGGAAGAAAACTACAGCGGGCAGACGATCCAGCTGATCGTACCTAGGGATAAGATTCGCATATTTAAATAACGTTTCTGCCTCCCCCATTGCCTTGCCCGGCAACCCCTGCGCCCCAAAGCGACGGTTGCCGGGCAAAATGCCCCGGGCGGCAGCGAAGTAACAAGTATTCACTGGACGCATTTTATTCAATAGCTATACAAGAGAAACGGGGCGGTAAAAACCGCCCCGTGGAGACTATCACAAAAGCGCAGCTATTTACTCTCTGTTTGCTATTCCTTCGGCTTCTGTACCTCCCCGTCCCCTTCCTGTACATCAGGTACATTCACTTCTTCAGGGTTTACCGGAGCGGCGACAGGGTCGTCTGCCTCCACCACGCGCGGCTGGCCGAACATGGCGTAGAACAGCGGGGAAAGCAGCGCGGGCGCAAGCGCATACATGTTGGTGAACCCTACTTTCAATAAGCCCGCATGCAGGTACGTAAACGGCCAGACCGGAACAAAGAGCCACTCCCATTTGGATAGCGGTTGCGCGCGGGCGATCAACTCCTGCGCCACGACAAACGCCACAAGATAATACAGCACCACGTAGCCCGCCGAGCGAATAATTTCATCCTGCTTCAGCTTCCGCAAACACAACAGGCCGGAAAGCAGGAACAATGCAACCGCAGCGACGCAGCCGATCATAAAAACGCTGTCCACAGGGATGCGCCCCGCTCCCGCCATAAAATTCGCCAAACGGCTGACAATGTAGTTGAGTATACCCGTACCCAGACATACTAAGGGTACGCGTATGAGCTTTTGAAACGGAATGGGTTTTCTTTTCGTGACGGCAAGCTTCATCTAATGTCCCTCATTTATTGGAGATCAATTGGTACAACCACAGCCCGGTGGAGAGTATGCCCATTAAGCAGGCAACCATCAAAAGCGTCATAGGCAGACGGCGCTGTTTTTTTGTTTTTCTCATTCGGTATTCAAGCCCCGCTATAAGCAGACCTGTGAGCGCCGCAGCAGACGCCGTAAATCCGGGCAGGCGCGTATACCACTCCCCGCCCAAAAAGAAATGATCCGTGAGCAAAAAGCCTGCCCCAAGGCTGCACAAAAAAGAAAGCAGCGGCGCCAATACACTTCCCCTCCCTACGCCGGATAGCAGGATTATACCACGAAAAAGTCACAAAAAATAGGTGCAGCAGTTCCTGTATGCATGCTATACTATAACGTGAAGCAATAGGTCTATATATATTGCAAGTTTTTATCAAAGTTCAAGGAGGGTATTTGAGCATGCAATACTCCCGCGAGGTGGAGGAAATGGTTTGCGTCGCCAAGGGCGCAAAGCATGGCCCTGCCCCCATTCCCGAGGAAGGCAAATGGGTAAAGGCCACGCAAGTTACGGATATCAGCGGTCTTACGCACGGCGTGGGCTGGTGCGCGCCGCAGCAGGGCGCATGTAAACTGACGCTCAACGTCAAGAACGGCGTCATCGAAGAAGCGCTGGTGGAAACCCTGGGATGTTCCGGCATGACGCATTCGGCAGCCATGGCGGCCGAAGTGCTGCCCGGCAAGACGGTGCTTGAAGCGCTCAATACCGACCTTGTGTGCGACGCCATCAACACCGCTATGCGCGAGCTGTTCCTGCAGATCGCCTACGGGCGCACGCAGAGCGCGTTCTCTGAGGACGGCCTGCCCATTGGCGCAGGGTTGGAAGATCTGGGCAAGGGCTTAAGGTCCCAGATTGGCACCATGTACAGCACGGGCGCAAAGGGCGTACGCTATCTCGAAATGGCGGAAGGCTACGTGCTGGGCATTGGCCTGGACGCGGAGGATCAGGTGATCGGCTACCGCTTCGTTTCTTTAGGGAAGATGATGGACGCCATCAAGAAGGGCGTTGATCCCAAGGAAGCCTTTGAAAAGAACATCGGCACCTACGGCCGCTTTGCGGAAGCCGTCAAGGTGATCGACCCGCGCCACGAATAAGAAAGGAGGGAGTTTAGTATGGTTAAGTTTGAAGGATACGAAAGAAGAATAGAAAAGATCAACCGCTCCCTCGCCGAATACGGCATTAACGGGCTGGAGGACGCGCTGGCGATCTGCAAGCAAAAGGGTGTGGATGTTGAGGGAATCGTTCGCTCCATTCAGCCCATCGCGTTTGAAAACGCCGTATGGGCGTATATCGCGGGCGCTGCCATCGCCATCAAGAAGGGCTGCAAGTCCGCCGCAGACGCCGCGGAAGCTCTGGGGATTGGCCTTCAGGCATTCTGCATCCCAGGCTCCGTTGCGGACCAGCGCGTCGTAGGCATTGGCCACGGCAACCTCGCCGCCATGCTGCTGCGCGAGGAGACCAAGTGTTTTGCGTTCCTTGCAGGCCATGAAAGCTTTGCCGCCGCGGAAGGCGCAATCGGCATCGCGAAGACCGCCAACAAGGTTAGGTCGACCCCCTTGCAGGTCATATTGAACGGCCTTGGCAAGGACGCGGCCACCATCATCTCCCGCATCAACGGGTTTACTTTGGTGGAAACCGAGTATGATTATTACACCGGCGAACTGAAGATACTCTATGAGAAGTCCTTCTCCACCGGCGACCGCGCCAAGGTGCGCTGCTACGGTGCGGACGACGTGAACGAAGGCGTCGCCATCATGCGGCATGAAAACGTGGACGTTTCCATCACCGGCAACTCCACCAACCCCACCCGCTTCCAGCATCCCGTTGCAGGCACCTATAAAAAGTGGTGCATCGAGAACGGCAGGAAGTATTTCTCCGTGGCTTCCGGCGGCGGCACGGGACGCACGCTGCACCCGGACAACATGGCGGCGGGCCCCGCTTCCTACGGAATGACGGATACCATGGGCCGTATGCACTCGGACGCGCAGTTCGCAGGCTCCTCCTCCGTGCCCGCGCATGTAGAAATGATGGGCCTCATCGGAATGGGCAACAACCCCATGGTCGGCGCATCTGTCGCGGTGGCGGTGGCTATCGAGCAGGCTGGCTGAGTTCCTTAAAGCACAACGGCGCACGGGGCAGCCTGTGCGCCATTTTTACAAAAGCAGCCTAAAACATTCTTTGTTAAAACCCGTTTTTGATTCCCGCATTCTGTTTACAATTAGGGCGATGCCCTTTTGGGGATATTCCCGAGGGCCGGTCCGGATAGAAAGGAGAAACACATGAAATCTTTGAAAGGCACCAAGACGGAAGCGAACCTGATGGCTGCGTTCGCCGGGGAAGCCCAGGCGCGCACCAAGTACACCTACTATGCATCTCAGGCAAAGAAGGACGGCTATGAGCAGATTGCCGCGCTCTTTACCGAGACGGCGGACAACGAGAAGGAGCACGCAAAGCTCTGGTTCAAGTTCCTGCACAACGGCATTCCCAAGACCGAGCAGAACCTCAAGGACGCCGCCGCCGGCGAGCATTATGAGTGGACGGATATGTACGCCACCATGGCCAAGGAAGCGCGCGAAGAGGGCTTTGACAACATCGCCAAGCTGATGGAGGGCGTAGCCGCCATCGAAAAGCGTCACGAAGAGCGCTACCTGAAGCTGCTCCAGAACATTGAGGAGGGCAAGGTATTCAAAAAGGATGCTCCCGTCAAATGGATCTGCGCCAACTGCGGCCATGTGCACGAAGGCCCGGAAGCTCCCAACGTATGCCCGGTATGTGCACACCCCTTAAGCTTCTTCCAGGTGCTTGCGGAGAACTATTAATCTCTGATCTAACGGCAATAAAAAAGCGGCCATTTGGCCGCTTTTTTGTGCCTATTTGGGGAAGATCGTGTGTTTGAAATGAGCAAATTCCACCGCCTCAATCATTTTTGTGTTTTTAGGCCCGCCAGTAAAAAATCCAGTTCCTTCCCCGTACGCTCCACCACATCATATCCGCAATCGTGCAGGCACCAGTCAATGAGACAGCCGCGCACAAATTTGATGAGCAGCTCCGCAATGTACGTTGGTTCCAGATCGTTGCGAAAATACGGCTGAGCGTTTTCCACACACGCAAGCACCCTGCGGTAATACGCACGCTCCGGGTTAACGGCGGAGCGGGATTTATCCATTAAAATATTCTTATAATACTCCGTAATGATTGACCCGGCCTCACTCACCACAAACGCTGTCTGCACAAGCAGTACTTCTTTGACCGTCTCCAGGGGCGAGCCCGACTGTTCG
Source organism: Bacillota bacterium (assembly GCA_023435025.1). GTDB lineage: Bacteria > Bacillota > Clostridia > Christensenellales > CAG-138 > JAEYLA01. The sequence goes on along the minus strand of JAEYSE010000020.1, from coordinate 51,522 downwards.
GGCAAATTTTCCCCCAGCGTATCGTCAAAGAGCAAAAAGGCGCGGTTCATCAGCTCCTGTTTAGAGGCGAAATGGTGGTAGAACGCGCCTATAGAAACACCTGCTTCGGTGCAGATTTCTTTAATCTTTGTCGCTTCCCAGCTCTGGCGTTTTACCAGCCTTCTAGCCGCCTGCAGAATACGTGTCTGGGTTAAAAGCGAGCGCTCCGCGTTGGTGTGCAGCGCCATATCGTTCACCACTCCTTCTGTTCTCCATTATAGCACATCTATAGCACATCCCCTTCCCTGCCTCTTTTCAGAAAAGTTCGAATAAAACTATAAATTCTATTGTAAATAAATTAACAATGTGGTACGGTGTATACAAACAGAATCCGGTTCGGTTTTTTCAACTCTCAACCACACATCAAGTCAATATAGCAAAGGAGTGGAACAGTATGAAGACAGACGCTTTGGTACAGTCCCTTGTGGACAGCTACGGCAGTTGGGTCACAGGAGAAAATGAAAACCGCGCGGGCGGCACTGGCCGCATGACAAAGGAGCTCTACCCGTACGACGCAATGTTTTCTCCCATCCAGATCAACAGGCTCACCATTAAGAACCGCCTAGTCATGGCTCCCATGGGCAACATCGACATGTGTGAGGAAACCGGCCGTCCCAATGACAAAATGCTGCAATACTTCTTTGCGCGCGCTAAAGGCGGCGTGGGGTTAATTACCACAGGCCTGGTGCCCATCAGCCACGGCATTGACAATTCCATTACCGAGCTTGGACATCTTTCCTACTTCCCGCGCATCGACCGCAGCCGCACCGTGTTCGCGGGCTGGCGTGACTTAGCCCAGGGCGTACACGCCTATGGCAGCAAGCTCTTTATTCAGTTGACGCCCGGTTTAGGGCGAGTGGGAAATCCCCAGTGTCTGATTCATGAGCTGAAGTTCCCCGTCTCCGCCTCCATGAATCCAAACTTCTACATCCCGCAGATTCCATGTATGCCATTAAGCGATGCGCAACTCAAAAAAATCATCAAAAATGCAGGGCAGGCCGCTGCGGACGCAAAAGCCGCAGGCATCGACGGCGTATACCTGCACGGGCATGAGGGATATCTGCTCGAACAGCTCACCAACCCCGCCTTTAACCACCGCAAAGCGGGCCCATATGCGGACTATATGCGCTTTGGCGTTGATCTTATCAAGGAACTCCGCCGTCGCGCGGGAGACAGCTACCCCATCATGTACCGTATCGACCTTTCCCTTGCGCTCAACGAAACATATGGGGAAAGCGGCATGAACGTACCGGCGCTCAAGAAGTTCAAGAACGGGCGTTCCATCAATGAGACGCTCGCGTATATGGAAGCGCTCGTCAAGGCAGGCGTGGATATGTTTGACGTGGATCTTGGCTGCTATGACAACTGGTGGCTGCCGCATCCTCCGGCCGGTATGCCTGCAGGATGCTTCCTGGCGGTCTCCAAGCTGGTAAAAGAGCACTTTGAAAAGAACAACATCCGTTCCAACGCCGGGCTCCCCGTTCCCGTTGTGGCCGTTGGCAAGCTTGGGTATCCGGACATTGCCGAACGCGCGCTGCGCGAGGGCGAATGCGACATGGTTATGCTGGGAAGGCCGCTGCTTGCCGACCCCGATTGGCCCATGAAGGCATTTGCGGGCAAGGTGGAAGAAATCTGTCCCTGCATCGGCTGCCAGGAGGGCTGCATCAACGAGTTTGTAGACGGCGGGCACCCGCAGTGCGCCGTCAACCCCAGAACTGGCTTTGAGCACAACCTGCCCGAAACCATGCCCGTACAAAAGGCGAAGCGCATCGCCGTGATCGGCGGCGGCCCCGCGGGCGTGACGTTTGCAAGCATTGCGGCAGAGCGCGGCCACACGGTGGAATTGTTTGAAAAAAGCGATCAGCTGGGCGGCAAGACTATCCCCGGCAGTGTGCCGCGCATCAAATTCGATATTCAAAATTACCTCGTGTACCTGCGCCGCATGGCTCAGATGGCTGAAAAGACTGGCAGGCTGACCATTCACTACCAGACGGAGGCTTCCCTCGAAACGCTCAAAGCGCAAGGCTACGACGCCATTGTGGTGGCAGTTGGCACACGCGCGGTTACACCGAAGCTTCCCGGGCTTGAACAGGCAAACGCCGTGCAGGCTACGGCACTCCTAAATAACCCCGGCCTCATTGGGGACGCCAAAGAGATCGTCGTGGTGGGCGGGGGCGTAGTCGGCTGTGAAATTGCCTACTGGCTGAAGTACGAACACGGACGGGATGTCAGCGTGGTAGAAATGCTGCCCTACATGATGGAAGGCGTATGCACCGCCAACCGCGGCCATCTGCTGCATTACATGAAGCGCGAAGGCGTTAAGGCGTACAATTGCGCCAATGTGACGGGGTTTGATGCAAAATCCGTATCCATCCGCCGCAACGTCTCCGACGGTGTTCCCGATCCCTACAACACCTGGCAGCCGATACTGCCCAAAAACATTGAGAACCCACTTGCCAAGAAGATTGGACCGGAAGAGCAGGATGAAACGCTCAAGGCCGATCTAGTGGTACTGGCGATGGGCGGCAAGCCCGACGACGCGCTGTTCTTTGAAGCGCAGCGCGCGCGTGCGGCGGATGAGCTCTATTACATCGGCGACAGCTTCAGTGCGGGCAAGGTACTCGAGGCAACCCGCGCCGCATATGCGCTTGCCGCGCGCGTCTAGGGGGTGGCGACATGCAACTTAACGTGGAACAACAAGCGCTGCTTTCCGGCGCCAAAGGAGAAGCGCTGCAAAAAGTGATGAAGACGCTGGTCATGTATGGGGAAACCTTCGGCGCAACAAAAATGGTTCCCGTTACAGGCAAGTACGGCCATCTTGTGACAAGCTTCGGCCTTTCCGTTATGAAACCGGTGTACGCGTTGATGCAGCAGTTGATTGATGGCGGCGCGCTTTCCGGCCAGGCGTTCAGTGCGGACCCGCGCCCGCTGGACCCCAACGTACCGCAGAACACGCTGCAGAAGCTGGTATTCAACGTCATGTATTCCAAGCAGTCCTCCTATGAGAAGCAGCTCCTGGAGCTTGGTATTTTAAGCCCCAGCGCGTTCACCTGTACCTGCTACATGGATGAAGTAGGCAATATCCCCAACGAAGGCGACGTGTTAAGTTGGGCGGAAAGCAGCGCGGTGGTATATGTTAACAGCGTTCTCGGCGCGCGGTGCAACCGCAACTCGGGTATTATTGAACTGTTTGGAAGCATTGTAGGGTACGTCCCTTATTTTGGCCTGCTGACCGATGAAGGCCGCAAGGCGAAGTGGCTGGTGGAAGTTACAACCGATACGCTGCCCGAAGCGCAGGTGCTGGGCAGTGCCATTGGCCTTCATGTGATGGAGGACGTGCCGTATATCGTAGGGCTTGACCGCTTCTTCCCGGATGGGCTGACAGACCGGGCAAAGGCGTACCTGAAGGATATGGGCGCAGCCACCGCCTCCAACGGCGCGGTAGGCCTCTACCACATTGAGGGGGTTACGCCGGAAGCAAGACGCGAAGGCCGCGCGCTTCTGCAGCCGGATGCAGGACGTTATATTGTGGACGACGCGGAACTAAGACGCGTGCGCGACAGCTATCCATGCATCTGGAAGGACCCTGCTGCTACCCCCAAGCTCTGCTTTGTGGGGTGCCCGCACCTCTCTATGGCGCAGCTAAAGGACTGGACGGCGCACCTGCTTGCCGCCCTCAAAGCCGCCAACCGCAAAAAGACGTTGATCCCCACCGTGTTTACGGCAGCGCCCGGCGTAAAAGGCGCGTTTGAACAAACGCCGGAATTCAAGCAGCTTACAGCGGCAGGCGTGGTGGTTTCCGACATCTGCCCGCTTATGTACATGAACAACCCGCTATGCGCAAAAGTACCGGTTGTAACCAACTCCAACAAGCTGCGCACATACACCAGCGCGCGCTACCACACGGACGCCGAAATTCTCGCATTGCTCACAAAAGGGGGCTTAGACGCATGAAGACATTCAAAGGCCGCGCCGTTGTGCCCGGCAAAGCCGAGGCTGTGGCGCTTGTATCCACACAGGGATTCAATACGCTTGCAAGCTTTCAAAAGAGCCTGATGTCTGGGGATAAAAAAGCCGTTTGCTCGGACCAGAACAACGCGGCGCTTTACAAAAAGCCCATGGCGGGCGCCGCCCTGTGCATGCCGCAGACCATAGGCTCCACCACCGGCGGCATGGTGCTCTACTGCGCCGCAGCTTTAGGCCAGCAGCCTGCGTGCTTGCTGTTTTCAAAACCCATCGATTCGCTTGCTGCCGCGGGCGCGATACTCGCCGACGTATGGACGGATTGCTCCATGCCCACCGTAGATTCGCTGGGCGATGAGTTTTTGCGCTACGTCAAGACCGGCATGCAAGTAAACGTGGAGCCGGATGGCACGGTGACCGTGGCGTAGATAAAACAACTTCATGATATGCAAAAGCCGCCTGGCAGCCTGAATGCCGGCGGCTTTTGCTTGATAAGAGCAAGAACGCTTTTGGGTCAATATTTAGCGCCTGCCGCGCGACGACGTTTAACATGCGAAAAACTGGTTGACAGAAAAGCAAAATTCGCCTATTATCATTTAGTAAATTACTAGTTTACTAAAAACAGAAGGTGAATCTATGGCAGCAAAAAGCATCGCCGTTTTTCTGGACGGCAACGGTAGGATCAAACAAATCCCCGTCCCGAACCGGACCAAAATTCCGGTATTAGAATACCTTTGCGCGAAATTTGAAACGGACCGGGTCTATACGGAAAAAGAAGTCAACGCAGTGATCGACGCATGGCATACATTCGGGGACTACTTTGTTTTGCGCCGCCTGCTGATTGACTATGGTCTTTTGGAACGGATACCGGACGGCAGCCGCTATTGGGTGAATGAAAAGCGAAGAAAAGAGGGAGAACCATGGACAGAAGAAAGGAATTAAAGCAGCAATATAAGTTGACGAAGCCGGATATGGGCATCTTCATCATCCGGTGCCTGAAACATAAGCGCTGCTATTTACAGGCGACACCGGACTTGCGGGGCGTGATGAACGGCGCAACGGCGCGCTTAAACGGGAACTCCCACCCCTACCGGGCGCTGCAGCAGGATTATAACCTGCTTGGTAAGGAGCAATTTATGATGGAAATACTAGAAACTTTGCCCTATGACAAGGACGAATCAAAGACGGACTATTCGGAAGAACTTGCGCTGCTGCAGATGATTTGGGAAGAGAAGCTTCAAAAAGAAGGTTACACCTTCTAGGTAAAAGGGCGGAACCTGAGTAAGCGTGAAATGCATAAAAAGAAGGCGGGAAACATTCGCAACAAAAGAGCGGACGGCCCGCCTTTATTGTTTTACTGTTACCCAAGACCTCAGCCTCCTTTGCGCTGTACCCGGAACGAGGGTGCAGCCGACCCGCTCGTTTGCTATAATGGAACAGGAGGCAGCGAATATGACAAATTCTGAAATCACGCGGTATTGCCTGCAAAAGCCCGGCGCATACGAGGATTTCCCGTTTGGTGAGATCCCGGTGTGCTACAAGGTATGCGGCAAGCTGTTCTTGCAGCTTTACCCGCTTCCTGACAACCATAAAATCACCGTCTCTTGCGCGCCCATGCTGGCCGAACTATACCGTACGCAGTATCCTGACACAGTCGTCCCCGGCTACCATTGCCCAAAGCAGCTTCGTCCCTATATGAACACGGTATATTTAAACGGGGCTGCGGACGACGCGGCGGTGTTCCATATGATAGACCATTCCTACAATCGCGTCGCCGGCAAGCTCACGCGGCGGGAAAGGCAGAAGCTGCAACAGGCGGTTAACGCCCCCTGTGACAGATAGAAATCGCTTGAAAACCGGCACCCGCCACGATATAATTTCCTAAATTTACCGTAAGGGGGCGAATTTGTATGTTGACCCACAGGGGCACACAAACAATCGGCACACAGCGGCTGAGTCTTCGCAGGTTTGCGCTTTCTGATGCCGAGCCAATGTTCCGACATTGGGCGAACGACCCCGAAGTGACCCGGTATATGACCTGGAGGCCTCATGGCGACATAGAGGTAAGCAAAGGCGTGGTGAACCAGTGGGTAAACGAATATGAAACCAAAAGCGTTTACAATTGGGCCATCGGGCTGAAGGAGTTAGGCGAGCCGATCGGAGGAATTTCCGTAGTGAACCTGGATGAGGCAAACGTCTGCTGCGAAGTCGGCTACTGTATTTCAAAAGCCTACTGGGGTAAGGGCATCACGACGGAAGCGCTCAAAGCGGTGATTAATTTTCTGTTTTCGGAGGTGGGCATGAACCGAATCGTCGCGAGGCACGATACGAAAAACCCCGCCTCGGGCAGGGTGATGCAAAAAAGCGGCATGCTATATGAAGGCACGCACCGGCAAGAAAAACTGAGGAACGACGGAACCACATACTGTGATTTGGCCGTGTACACAATTCTGAAGGAAGACTGGCAAAACCGATAACATATGATATCCCTTATCCCGCACATTGCGCGGGATTTTTTATAAAATAAAATCCATATTTACATGGAATAACCGACGTATTCATACAGAATAGCTATTCGAGTTGTTCCACGTTTTTCTTATGCTTTTCCGCCTTGCATTTGACATGCCATCCGATTTTTCCCCAAAATATTTTTCCTTCAAAGCTGCAAAGCTAAAGGTAACAAAAGAACGGGATTCGTGGATGCATGAACATCAGGCAGGAGACTATATCGTATATCAAGGACGGCATTTTTACCGTTTGCAGGAAATTTAAAAACCGTACGGCGGGCTCGAAAGCCGAGCTTAGCTGCCAGCTTTTCTTTGAAAAACAGCTGCGCGCCTGGGCGGATGAAACGCGCCAGCACGCATATTATCTACACCCTGAGGCGTTTTACGGTTGGGTTACGATTGCGGTTGTATTAAACCTGCTCTGCGTTGGCTTGTTTTGGTTCCGCACGATCGTGCCATCTACGGCAATTCCTGCCTTTGGCTTTGTTTTAAGCCTGCTTTGCATTTCTGTATTTATATTTGAGTTTTTGTTGTACCGGGAATATATAGACTTTTTGTTTCCCAGAAAACAATCAATAAACGTATATGCCCGACGTTCCTCGGCAGGCCCTGCAAAAAAGCGGATCGTATTTGTGGGGCATGCGGATACCGCCTGCGAGTTTACTTTTTGCCTGCACGGGCGCGGGCCGGCGATTGCCGTCGTGCTCATTGGGTCCATATTGGGGATGCTGCTGGTATTCGGCATCAATGCTGCGCTTTTGGTGGAAACCATTTTGCGCGGCCCAATTCCATTGGAAGGTATTTACCGAACGGCCGCTGTTGTTCAGACCTGTTTTGTGCCCTTCTTTATCGCGCTGCTGTTTTTCTTCAACCGAAAAACGGTGGTAGACGGTGCAAACGACAACCTTTCGGGTTCCTTTGTTGCGATGGGCGTATTAAAAGAACTTGCTGATCAGAATATCCGCTTTGCGGACACGGAGGTCTGCTGCCTGATCACAGGCGGCGAAGAAGTGGGGCTTCGGGGTTCGTTTGCCTTTGCGTCCGATTATAAAAAGCTCGTCCCGCAGGAAACCGAGACCGTATTTGTGGTGTTAGATACGCTACGCGAAGAAAAGCACCTCCGCTGCTACCTGCGCGGTATCAACGGCACGCAGCCCAACAGCGAAGCGGTGGGCAACCTTCTGTCTGCCGCGGCCAAGCAAAACGGAATTGATCTATCCTGCGCCCCATTCTATCCCGGCGCGACCGACGCAGAGGCATTTTCCCGCAATGGCCTTCTGGCCTGCGGGCTGTGCGCGGTAAACCACGACCCCCAGACATATTACCACACGCGCCACGATACGTATGAGAACATCGATCTCAGCTGCATCAAAAAGGTGTTGGATATCTGCATGGAAACCGTGCGCATCTACGCCCGGTCCGGCATCGGCTACTTTCAAAACAAAGCCGCTCTATCGGCGTGCCCAAAACCCGTACCCGTTACCAAAGTGTCGCGTGCGGCGGATAAGCCTAAAACCAAATTGCCCGGATGACGACAAACGCCAGTATCAGCCAGATAAGTACTATAGGCAACCCATAATACCATTTCTTGGGCCTGCTATCTGACCAAAGGCCCTCCGCTTCTTTTCGGCAGTCCTCCATAACGTCGGGCGGGATCAGCCGTAGAGTGAGTGCGACCAATGCCGGAAGCAGAATAATATCGTCCAGGTAGCCTAACACGGGAATAAAATCCGGAATTAAGTCGATAGGGGAAAGCGCATACCCAATGGTTGCGGCGGCAAGAAGCTTTGCCATGGCGGGGGTTTCTTTTCGTCTCATGGCGAGAAATACCGCCGGAATATCAGTTTTGAGCTTTCTGGCCCGTTCCTTCAGGCTCAGCTTTCCGGTCTTATCCATCTGCTTTTCTCCCGTTCATTTGGGCTGCTTTTGCGTTTGTAAACGTATACGATTTCATTTTACATCATACAGTGCTGTCCAATCCAGTATAGCTTTTTTGCAGCTGAACGGGGTGAATCAGGAATTTTTTTTCGGCAGAGCCTATTTTTATGCTTGACAAAAGGTTTTTTTGTGACTAGTATAAGCATATCAATTCCATATAGCTTTATTTTTTTGACATTCAGCGCAAACGTTTGCGGTCAGTCTGGAAGGCTACGAATCCACTTAAACGGCAAAAACCCTCATAAATAGACACAAAAACCGAAATAAGTGTTATAAAATTCCATTCTGCAGGAGGGCGTTATGAAGCCGGAGATCGACACCATATTCTTTGATGTTGGCAACACCCTGAGAATCGTTGTAAAGGACGCGCCGTTTCAGGCTGCGGCGGAACACGAGCTGATGCGGCTCGTAGGAGCAACGGAGCCCCACGACGCTTTTTTCAGCAAGCTGGAAAGCAGATGGGACGCATACCGCAAGCAAAGCAAGCGCAGTATGCTGGAAGCTTCGGAAATGGAGCTTTGGACGTTCTGGCTGCTTCCGGATTATCCTGCCGAGCTGATTACGGCAAATGCCGGGCGGCTTACGCGGCTTTGGCGTGACCATGACGGCAGACGCATTCCAAGGCACGACGTCAAGGCGACGCTACAAGAACTGGTCCGGCGCGGTTACAAGCTGGGCATTATTGCAAATACCATCACGGAAACCGAAATACCGGACTGGATGATTGCGGACGGCGTGGCAAGCTGCTTCCGCACCGTGATACTCTCCTCAAAGGTCAGGCTCCGCAAGCCAGATCCTGAGATCTACCTGCTTGCCGCCCGTACGATCGGCTCCATACCCGCTCAGTGTGCCTATGTGGGAGACAATCCCATACGCGATACGGAGGGTACGCGCGCGTCCGGCTTTGCGAAAATGATACTCATCAACGAACCGGCTACGCTCAAAAACGAGCCGCAGTCGGCGGACTTTCCGCTGGACCATACAATAGACGAAATTTCGGAGCTTCTTGGCCTGTTTCCTTCCCGCATAAAGGCGACGCAGGGAGATAATGCATGAATACGGAAAACTTCGATGCGATATTTTTTGACCTCGGCGGCACGCTTCGCCTTTTAGTGGAGGACGAGGCGTTCCAAAACGACGCCCTACGGAACATCACACGGCTGCTAAACACCGATGCGGAACCCAAGGCGTTCTGCGCCCTTCTGGATGAACGGTATCTGGATTACCGCAAATGGGCGTTTGAAGAAATGAAGGAAGCGCCCGAGTCTGAACTTTGGACGCGGTGGCTTGCGCCGGAATTTCCGAAGGACAGCGTTGCTGCCGCCGCCGTGGAGCTAACAATCCACTACCGCAATGCCAAGGGGCGGCGGGTGGTTGCCGAGCATGGCGCGGAGGTCATCCGCGAACTGCACCTGAGGGGATATACCTTGGGCATTATCAGCAACTTGATCACCTCAAAGGAGATTCCGGATTGGCTGGAGGCGGACGGACTGACCCCATATTTCAAGTCCGTTCTGCTTTCAGCGGTATGCGGCATCCGCAAACCCGACCCGGAGATGCACCGTATGGCCGCGCGGGAGGTGGGAATATCGCCCGAACGCTGTGTATACGTGGGGGATAACGTCAAGCGCGATGTCGCAGGCACAAAAGCCGCAGGCTTTGGCGCTTTCCTGTTGTTTGTGGAACCCGGGAAGACTTTAAAGCCCGCGCCCGAAGGGTGCGAGCCGGACGCCGTACTATACGATCTTGCCGAACTGCTGACTATGTTCCCGCCGCGCAATTTAGAAGCGGCAATATAGACGGATATAGGGAGGAGAACCATGGATATTCAGGGTATATTCTTTGATCTTGGCGGCACGCTTCGCATCCTGCGCAAGGAGCCGGAGCATCAGTATAACGCAATGTCTAAAATCGCGGAGCTGGTCGGCACAGATATGGACCCAAAGCAGTTCCACAAGTTGATCGACCAGCGCTATGACAAATACCGTGACTGGGCGATTGATACCAATCGTGAAGCGCCGGAAGCCGAGCTCTGGACTCGCTGGCTGGCCCCCGAATACCCGGCGGAGCGCATTGCCGCGAACGCCCCGGAGCTTACGTACCAGTACCGCCAGGCCAAAGGCAAGCGGTACGTTATTGATGGCGGCGTGGAGGTCATAGACACGCTGTACAAACGGGGCTACACGCTGGGAATTATCAGCAACCTCATCGGCTGCCATGAAATCCAGGATTGGCTCAAGGAAGATGGGCTGGAGCATTATTTCAAGACCGTGGTGCTGTCCTCCGTGACATGCATTCGCAAGCCGGACCCCGCAATCTATTTGCAGGCGGTGGAAGAGGCAAACGTACCGCCAGCGCTTTGCGCTTGCGTGGGGGACAATTACGCCCGCGATATCATTGGCGCAAAATCCGCTGGATTCGGGCTGAATGTAGGTATCGATTACCCCGATAACCCCTCCAGAGAAATCATCACCGACGAGAACAGGCCTGACATCATCATAAGCGACATCCGGCAACTGCTGGATATATTCCCGAAGGCACCGAGTGTCTGCCTTGAGGCAGGCACCGCAAAGAAATAAGCATAAAGGAGGTGCCGGTATGCATGGGGAATACGGCGGAGTAGCCTTAGCGAATGCAGTCAGGGACGCCTATGCCCGTGGCCAGGCCGATTATTCCATGGAGCCGCTGGTTCGCGTGGATGAAGAAGGCAACGCAATCGGTCGCGTCCGCGACGGCGACGCGGTCATATTCTGCTGCCGCCGCGGCGAACGGGAGATTGAGCTGACGGACGCGTTCACAGCCGCGGAGTTTCCGCATTTTGAACGGGAACGCTATTCGGACCTTTCATTTGTCATACTGACCATGTACCACGAAAAGTACAAGGATCTGCCCATCGCTTTCGCACCGACACGCGGGAAGGATACGTTGGCGGAAACGGTAAGTAAGTCGGGGCTTAGGCAGTTGCACTGCGCGGAGTCCGAAAAATACGCCCATGTGACGTTCTTTTTAAACGGCGGGAACAATGTGCCGTTCCCCGGCGAAGACGACGTCTGCATCCCCTCGCCCAAGGGCATTCCTTTTTACCAAGTCCCAGCGTTGCGCCTGCCCGAGGTGGCCGATACGGTTATAAAAGGGTTGGAGGATGGGCGCGAATGGATCGTGGTCAATTTCGCGAACGGGGACGTGATCGGGCATACCTCCAATGAAAAGGCGAAAATAGAGTGCGCCGCGCATGTGGATTACCACCTGGGGCGTGTGCTAGAAGCGGCTAAGCGGCATGGCTATGTAACCGCCATTACCGCCGACCACGGCAACCTGGAGGAAATGTGCACACCCGAAGGCAAGCCGCATGTGGCGCATACGTCGAACCTCGTTTCCTTTTTTTTGATCGACCCGGATTCGGACGCTCCCATCGCGCTTTCGAACGGGAACCTTTCAGACGTCGCGCCTACAGCATTGCAAGTACTCCGCATTCCGCAGCCCGCAGGCATGACGGGCGTAAGCCTTGCTGCCGGGCATGATTTTGGCAAAGACCGTAAGCTGCTGCTCATTATTCTGGATGGGTGGGGTATTGGAAAGCAAGACAACACCAACCCCATCTATTTGGCGGAGACCCCCGTATGGGATCGGCTCAACGCCGACTATACGCCCTCCCGGCTGCGCGCTTCAGGCGAGGCGGTAGGTTTGCAGGAAGGCAAGCCCGGCAATTCGGAGGCGGGTCACTCCAACATCGGGGCAGGCAGGATCGTGCAGCAGGATGATATCCGGCTGGACCAAGCCATGAAGGACGGCTCCTTTTTGCAAAACGAGGTGTTCCTAAACGCAATCGATCGTGTCAGAAAAAATGGGGCCGCTTTGCATTTACTCGCCCTGCTGACCAAAAAATCCTCCCACGGCTCCATAGACTATCCGCTTGCGCTGCTGCAAATGGCCAAGGACCTGCCCAAGGTATATGTGCATATCATATTTGATGGACGCAGCACCGAGCCGGGCAGCGCGCCCAAACTGCTTGAAGAGCTTGAAACGCAAATCACCAAAATCGGTACGGGGCAGATTGTGGACGGCGTGGGACGCGGACTGGCCTTGGATCGGGACGGAAATTACGCGAAAATCGAAAAGGTATATGCGGCGCTTGTACGGGGTGGAGGAACGCAATATATCTAAAATAAGGCGTAAATTTACGAAAATTTTATCAAAACTGTTAACACAACCTTAAAAGTACCACGGCAGATTTGGGAGTCACATGCCTTTGGGGCCTGTAGACGGTGCAATTGACATCCTATATAGAGATGTAGTATGATTTGTATAACGAAAACGTTTGCATTCTACAGGAGCGTGAATCATGAAAAACGTCACAATTAAGGACATTGCCAAGGTTGCGAATGTGTCCTATGCCACCGTTTCGCGCGCGCTGTCCAACAGCCCCGAGATCAGCACCGAAACTCGCGAGCGCATTGTGAAGATTTGCAAGGAAATGGGCTATACCACCAATTTCGTGGCCCGTTCCATGGTGATGAAACGCACAAAGCTCATCGGGCTAATCGTAACCAGCATAGAAAATCCGTTTATGTCCGAGATCGCGTACCATATTGAGCTGAACGCGCGGGCACGCGGTTACAACATCATGCTGTGTAACTCCTCTAACGACTTAGCTCAGGAGGAGCAGGTGTTTGAGCTGCTGATGGGCAGGCAGGTAGACGGCATTATCATCGTCCCCTCCAGCATCGATACGTATGGCCGCCTGAAAAAGTATCTGAACAAGGTGCCCACCGTGTTTGTCAGCGAAAACCTGCGGGACGCGCCGGAAAGCTATGTGGCCGTAGATAATTACCGGGGTACGTATATCGGCACGGAATACCTGTATTCCCTGGGGCACAGGAACATCCTGTACTTTGGATACCGCAAAGGCAGCAACACCCACCAGCTGCGCTCGGACGGATACAGCGACGCATGCCGCGATTATAAGATTACGCCGTGCTTTTTCAACAGCCCGTACATGGCAAGCTCCATACAGAACGGCTACGCCCTGGCCAAGCAGCTGTTTGCAAGCCGCTTTGACTATACCGCCATATTCGCGTCCACGGACTCCAACGCTTTGGGGGTGCTTCAGGCAGCCGACGAATGCGGCGTACGGATACCCGAGGATCTCTCACTGCTCGGGTTCGACAATATCCATTTTACGGGCCTTCCCAAAATCAACCTTACCACGATCGAGCAGCCCAAAATGACAATGGCGGCGATCGCGGTGGATATGATGCTGGAAAAGCTCCGCAATCCGTCGCTCGGTTACTCGCATCAGATCCTGTTGCCCACGCTGATCAAGCGTAAATCCTGTATTTCGTTGGTATAATTTTTAACCCGGAGGACCTATGAAAGAATACTTGTACGACCCGCACGTCCATACCCTGGAAACCAGCCACTGCGGAAGGATAGCCGCAAAAACACTGGTGGAAACGTACCATGAGAAGGGCTACGCCGGATTTATTGTGACGGACCACCTGCACGAAACTTACATTTCCTCGCTAGACTGCAACGATGATTGGGACGCGTGCGTGGACCGGTTCCTCCTTGGTTACAAAACCGCGAAGCAAAGAGGGGCCGAATTGGGGTTTGACGTGCTTCTGGGAGCTGAATTGCGTTTTGAACAGGACAGCAACAACGATTACCTGGTGTACGGCATAGACGAGGCGTTTCTCAAACGCAACCCCTACCCGTATCGCATGGACCCGCATGACTTTTATCAAACGTTCAAAAACGAGGTTTTGATCATACACGCGCACCCGTTCCGGAAGCAGCACGGCCTTATCCATTATGATTGCGTACACGGGATTGAATACATCAACTGCAGCCCCCGCCATGAAAACGGCAATGATCAGGCGCTCGCGCTTTGCATGGAAAACCCTCATCTGCTTAGGACCTGCAGCTCCGATACGCACCGTCCGGGTGATGAAGGGCGCGCGGCAATGGTGTTTGACGCGCGGCTTTCTGACTCCTTCGATTATAAGCGCGCGGTGCAACAAAGAGCATACCGCGTGCATAGCGACGAATTTCAGCATTTGATTGCAAAGTGCAACGCCTATTTTGGAGGTAGGAATTAGATGGGGAAAAAGAAATTCGACACATTCATTCTGGGCCAGCCCAGTTTGGACGTCAACACGGATTATGACGGCGTAACCCTTCGCGCGATCGGCGGGGCGGTTGTATTCTCCGGCTTTGCGGCGTCGGGCATGGGGCGAACGGTTGCAGCGCTACCCAAGGCGAGCAAGGCTGATATGGACTTAGACAACCTGTTTTCAGGGGCAAAGAACGTCACTGTTTTCCCGCTTAACAGCACGCACAGCACCTCCATTCAAAACGTCTACCACACCGCTGACCGTGAAAGGCGTACCTGCACCATGCTCAGCCGCATAGAGCCGTACGCGGTAAACGAGATCCCAGAAGTGGACGCGAGCATCTATCACATTGCCGGTCTGATGCGGGGGGATTTAGGAAATGAAATCATCGCCTACGCAGCAAAAAAGGCTATGGCTGCCGTGGATGTACAATGTCTGCTAAGGTGCGAGGAAAATGGCACCATGGTGTTCCATGATTGGGAAGAGAAGCTTACCTACCTCCCCATGATCCGCTTTTTAAAGATGGACGCCGCGGAGGCGGAAATAATGACCGGCATGACCGACCGGGAACAGGCCGCCAAGCAGCTCTACGCATGGGGCGCGCAGGAGGTCATGATTACCCATAACACCGAAGTGCTCGTATACGATGGAAAAAAAGTCTATACCTGTCCGTTGAAGCCGCGCAGTCTGATTGGCCGCACGGGCCGGGGGGATACCTGCTTTTCCGGATATATCACGGAACGCCTGTATGCGGATATTCCGGAGGCGCTGCTGTGGGCCTCGGCCTTGGTATCGCTCAAGATGGAAACGCCCGGGCCGTTCCTGGGTACGCGCGAACAGGTGAAAGCTTATATCGACGAATTTTATCAAGGCTGACCGTCGGGACATTTTTTCTAGCATTCAAAATTTTAAGCGGAGAGGGATTGCAGTGTTTTGGTTTGAATTGTTTTGCCTGCAGGACCTCAGCTTTTAGCGCTTGAAATCATGGCTAAGCGAGTGCCTGATCTATGGAGGAAAATTAAGCCCTTCCCGCTTCTTACTTACCTTTCTGGTCTGCGGTTCAACAAAAACGCGCCCCCGTTCCCGGGTGATTGAAGCGGCATCAGCCGCAATCCTGAGGAGCCGACATGCATATTGTCCGCCAGTATTTAAAACCTTTTATCGGCAGGATGTCCTTTGGCCTGCTCATTAAGTTTATCGGCACAATGATGGATCTGGTATTGCCGTGGCTGCTTGCTTACGTGATTGATGAGGTCGTACCAGTCAAGGACGTCAAAGCGGTATATCTGTATGGCGGGCTGATGGCTATCTGCGCGGGAATCGCATTTTCCTTCAATGTCTGGGCAAACCGCATGGCGGCCAAGGTATCCCGCGATATTACGAGGGAACTCCGCTTTGACCTGTTTGCAAAGATCTCCCGCCTGTCCTTTCCGGATATGAACCGGTTCGCGCTACCTTCTTTGATATCCAGACTCACCAACGATACGTACAATATCCATACGCTGCTAGACAGGATGCAGCGCCTGGGGGTCCGCACGCCGCTTTTGATCGTGGGAGGGATTACGCTTTCCTTTACGATGGAGCCCGCAATGGCGCTCATACAGCTTCTGATGACCCCGGCTTTGATCGTTCTGATCCGGTGGGTGTATAAAAGGAGCACCCCGCTTTATCGCGAGGCGCAGCAAAAAATTGAGGGCTTGGTTCGCATCTTACGCGAAAACGCGGTGGGGGTGCGTGTTATTAAGGCGCTCTCAAAGACAGGTTATGAAAAGCAAAGGTTCGCCAAAGTAAACGAGGGCGTTGCGGACATTGAAAAAAAGGCGGGGCGGGTTGTGGCCTCTACCAACCCGATGATGAGCCTTATTCTGAACATCGGGCTGACGCTGGTAATCCTGGTAGGCGCGTACCGCGTGCAGGCGGGGCTGATGCAGGTGGGCAAAATCATCGCCTTTCTTTCATACTATACAATCGTCATCAACGCGGCGCTTTCCATTACAAAAATGTTCGCCATCTGGTCCAGGGGCAGCGCCTCCATGAACCGCGTGGAGGAAGTACTATTAAAGGACGAAGCCAAAGCGACGGGAAACCGAGCGCATGTGGACGATGACTGCCACATCCGTTTTGACGACGTCAGCTTTTCGTATAATGGCAAGCAAAATGATCTCACGGGCATTTCCTTCTGTGTCAAACGAGGGGAGACGCTTGGCATCATCGGCCCCACCGGAAGCGGAAAGACGACGCTAGTGAGCCTGTTGATGCGGCTTTATGAAGCGCAGGGCGGAAGCATCCGGATAGGCGGGGATCTTATAAGCGGTATTCCCCAAAGCGAGCTGTCCGGCCGTTTTGGCGTAGTGTTCCAGAACGACGTGCTTTTGAACGACAGCGTATACGAAAACATCTCCTTTATGCGCAATATCCCGCAAGCGGAGGTGGAAAAAGCCGCCCGCGCCGCGCAGGCGGAGGAGTTTATACTGGGGCTTTCCGGCGGTTACAATCACATGATCGATATCCGGGGGGCGAATTTGAGCGGCGGCCAGAAGCAGCGGCTTTTAATCGCCCGGGCGTTAGCCGGAACCCCGGAAATATTGATATTGGACGACGCTGAAAGCGCGCTCGATTACCGTACGGACGCCCTGCTGCGCGCCGCCATCAGCGGGGAATACAGCGACACAACAACGGTGATTATCTCGGAGCGGATCAGCTCCGTATGCAACGCCGACCACATCCTGGTGCTCGCGGACGGGCAAATTGAAGGAGCCGGAACCCACAGGCACCTGATGGACACCTGCGAAAGCTACCGAAAGATCGCGCAGGTGCAGATGGGAGGGGCGGCGATATGAAAGAACGGCTTAGCGGCATATTTGCAACCCTTAAAAGGCTGTGGAAGTACTTAAAAACCAAGCGCGGTAGGCTGATTCTGCTCTTTGTGGCCATGCTTGCCGCCAATGCGCTTGAGCTCGCTATTCCGTTTCTGTCCGGCCGCGCCGTGGACGCCATAGGCATAACATCAGGCAATGTTGACTTTTCCCGTATCTTCCTAAACTGCGGCCTGATGGTAATTTGCTTCGCGCTTTCCTCAACGCTTTCCTATTGGCTCTCGGTGGGCCTGATCAATTTAAGCCAACAGGTTTCCTATGAGCTGCGCAAGGATGTGTTCCACAAACTGGTGGATCTGCCGGTGAAATACTTCGATACGCATCCGTCGGGGGATATTATCAGCCGCGTCTGTTTCGATATCGACACAATCAACTCGTCGCTTTCCACCGATCTCATGCAGGTCTGCACCTCGGTGGTAACGGTCGTTGGATCCTTTATCATGCTGCTCGTTATTTCCCCGCTGCTTTCCTGCGTGTTCTTAGCGGCGGTTCCCCTTACCATGCTGTTTACGGGGCGACAGGTCAAGCGGCAGCATCCCTTGTACCTGCTCCGTTCGGAAAAGCTGGGCAAACTCAACGGGTTCGTGGAAGAAAGCATTTCCGGCCAAAGGACCATTCGCGCCTACGGCAGGGAGGCAGAACAGATCGAGCGGTTCCGCGAGCGCAACGACGCGGCGATAGAAGCGAACTACCGGGCGGATTATGAAAGTAGGATTTTGGGACCTTTGGTCAATTTCATCAACAACATGTCGCTGTCGTTTATCAGCGTGTTTGGGGCGCTCCTTTATATTGCCGGCAGCATCTCTTTGGGCAATATCTCCTCATTCATTCTATATTCGCGCAAGTTTTCTGGGCCGATTCGCGAGGCGGCAAATATTATTACAGAAATACAAGCGGCGGTGGCCGCAGCACAGCGGGTGTTCCGGCTGATTGACGAGGAGCCGGAGCCGACGGGTGAAACAGCGGAAGATGCTCCGTTTTCCCCCCAAGGGGATATCAATCTGCAGCATGTGAAGTTCGGGTATGAGCAGGATATCGACATCCTGCACGATTTGACGGCGGACGTAAAAAGCGGCACCTTAACTGCAATTGTGGGCCCCACGGGCGCGGGCAAGACGACAATCGTAAACCTGTTGATGCGGTTTTATGACGTGAGCGGCGGGCGCATATTGGTGGACGGCAGCGATGTGCGTGACATGGCCCGCAAGCAGCTGCGGCGGGCCTATGCCATGGTGCTACAGGATACGTGGCTGTTTTATGGGACCATTTACGAGAACCTCGCTTATGGGAGCGAGAACGCCACATTAGCGCGCGTGCAGGAGGCCGCAAAGGCCGCGAAAATCCACAATTTCATCATGTCGCTGCCCGACGGATATGATACCCTGCTTTCCGATGACAGCCTCAATATATCAAAAGGCCAGAAGCAGCTTTTGACCATCGCCCGCGCCATGCTGCTGGACGCCAGCATGCTGATACTGGACGAGGCGACCTCCAATGTGGATACTGCGACTGAGATTGAAATCAACGAAGCGATGAAAAAGCTGATGCATGGAAAGACATGCTTTGTCATCGCACATAGGCTTTCTACAATTGAGCGCGCGGATCTGATACTTGTGATGGACCATGGGCGGATCGTGGAACAGGGCAAGCATGAGGACCTTTTGCGGGCTGGAGGCATGTATGCAAGCCTGTACGCTTCGCAGTTTGAAATTCGGTAACGACATTCGGGCATATGCCTCGGGCCCCTGTCATGAAGAACCGACATTCGTAAACGTATGCATAAAATGCCGCAAAAATCTTCCCCCAAACGATGCAATGCTTCCCTTCCGCCTGGGAGATGCTCCCTGCCCAACAAACGCCGCGAACGGTCCTGTTTTAGCTGTTTATACTAGTATTTTGCCGATAATTAGGGAGAAACCGTGTTTTATTTAAAATTGAACATAAAAAAGCAATTGACAGAATAAAGATATGCCATTATGATAAGTACAAATAATTTTTAACGCAATCGTTTGCATAAACCATTCCAATCCACTGTCATTCTAATTGTCACATAATTCAGACCGCTATTCCATTCCAGTCCTACCTTTAAACCAAACCGCAAGGCGGGTGAACTCTTTGATTCAGGCAGTTGTATTTGATATGGGCGGCGTCATTCACACATTGACAGAAGACCCGAAACGACACCTTCTCTGTGCGAGAAAGATCAAAAATCTTCTTGAGCTCCGAGGAGTTCGCATACCCGACCCAGTCGAGACTTTCGCCTTAAAACTCTCGGAAGCCGACCATGCCCGCAAGCGTGCTTCCGAACAACTGGTAGAGGAAATCCCCCCGCTTGAGGCATGGCGTAACTTCTTTTTAAAGGATTATGGCGCGACAACAGAGCAGCTGTTCCCCATTTCAGAGGACTTAAGCTTTCTTTGGTGTAACCACGCGCAAGACGCTCCGCGAGAGGGCCTGCACGAGTGCCTGCAGGGTCTACGAGAGCAGGGCATGCGCTTGGCCATACTCAGCAACACGCTTTCGAGGACGTATGCGCCTCATTTCCTGCAGGAATACGGCGTTTCCGGCTACTTTGAGTATATACTCCTATCCAGCGTATGCGGACTGAGAAAGCCGGACAGGCGAATATTCGATCTTTGCAGGAATTCCATGGGTTTGAAGGCCGAGGAAATGGCCTATGTGGGAGATACCATTTCACGGGACGTCATCGGCGTAAAGAACGCGGGATGGGGCCTGATGATACGCATATTGTTCAGCGAAGCAAAGCCGCATGTGCTGGAACGTGAACGCAAGCTTGAAGGGTGCGGCTACCAGCCGGACTATACCATAAAAGCGCTGCCGGAGGTTATCGGCATTATCCGGTCCTATAATGAAAGCCATCGTAATGAAAGCCACTAAAACGAAGGCCGCCATACAGGCAAATTTCTACCCAGAAAGAAAGAGGTGTGAACGTGAGCGGTAAACAGGCCAAGAAGCCCTGGTCCACAGTGAAGATCAAAAACAAGGTCCTGCAGGTCGTTAAGAATCCGTTCAACATGATTGTGCTGATTTCCCTTGTGCTGTTAATTGTGCTGATCGTTATCCCACTTATCG
This sequence comes from Bacillota bacterium, assembly GCA_023435025.1. GTDB lineage: Bacteria > Bacillota > Clostridia > Christensenellales > CAG-138 > JAEYLA01. The sequence goes on along the minus strand of JAEYSE010000020.1, from coordinate 30,993 downwards.
AGATGCTCCGGACCACATTCACGCTCGCAGCGAGTGAATTAAGGCGTGTGGACGGCAAGGTTGGGGACTTCACGCTCTATTATTGGAAGCAGCTTTTCGCGAGCAACCTTTCCTCAGCTACGCTCTGGAAGCCGCTGATCAACTCCCTGATTATAGGCTTTTTTACGGCGCTCATTTCCGTACCACTAGGCTCGATACTTGCCTGGGTAATGGTGCGCAGCGATTTACCGGGGAAGAAATTTCTTTCCATCGGCATCATTGTTCCCTACATGATACCGTCCTGGTGCAAAGCGATGTCCTGGCTTGCGGTATTCCGCAACGCAAGAAGCGGCTCGCCCGGCTTTTTAGAGGGCCTGGGGCTGACCATACCGGACTGGCTGGCGTATGGTCCGGTGGCGATCATACTGGTCATGGTGCTGCACTATTACGCCTTCTCTTACATTATGGTTTCAAGCTCTCTCCGCTCCGTCAACAGCGAACTTGAAGAAATGGGCGAAATACAGGGTGCAAGCAAGCTGCAGATATTAAAAAGCATTACGCTGCCTCTAGTCGCCCCCGCGGTGCTATCCGCAACCATCATGACGCTTTCAAAATCCGTGGGTTCCTTCGGCGTGGCCGCCAACCTGGGCTTGCGCATCGGCTACTTCACGCTGGCCACCAAAATGCACGACTGCATCAACGGTAGGCAGGCAGGGCTTGGCTACGCAATGGCGCTGCTTTTAATCGTTCTGGCATCGGGCACCATATTCGCGAACCAGCGGCTGGTGGGCACACGAAAGTCCTATGAAACGCTCGGCGGCAAGGGCACCAAGCACGCTCTCATCCCGCTGGGCAAGGCCAAGCCGTATATCATGATATTCCTGGCCCTGTTTCTGGTCATCGCCATGTTCATGCCCATGTTCATACTGGTCATGGAAACGTTCCAGAAAAGCACGGGCGCAGGTTACGGGCTAGACAACCTGACGCTATACAACTGGATTGGCGACGCTGATTTTTCCAGCACCACCAGCCATTATCCGGGCATATTCAAAAATCAGGAATTCTCAAGGGGCCTGTGGAACACGATCAAACTCACACTTATCTCATCGATTATCACGGCGTTTTGCGGGCAGTTCCTGGGATATATCAGCTCTCGCGGCCGTGGGAAATGGTATGGGAAGCTCACCGAGCAGCTCGTGTTTATCCCGTACCTGATGCCAGCCATCGCGTTTGCGGCGATCTACCTCGCCATGTGGAGCATGCCGCACGGCATTATTCCATCCCTGTACGGCACATTCACGCTGCTCGTGCTGGCAAGCGTGGTCAAGCACTTCCCATTCGCAAGCCGTGCGGGGACCGCGAATATGATGCAGATCGGGGTGGAGCTGGAGGAAGCCGCAGATATCGCAGGCGCGAGCTTCTGGCGAAGAATGGGGCGGATCATCATACCGCTTGCGAAACAGGGCTTCCTTTCGGGTTTTATGCTTGTATTCATCAGCATCGCGAAAGAACTGGATCTTATTATACTTTTGATCACACCGGAGAACCGTACGCTATCGTATCTCGCATTCCAATATTCGCGCGAGGCGCTCCCCCAGATGGCTGACGCGATCTCGGTATGTGTGCTTTTATTCGTGCTGGTATCTTACTGGGTTGCCAATAAATTCGGCGGCGCCGATATCGGCAAGAGCTGGGGTTGATTAGTTTAAGCCGTTTGTGAATGCGGAAAGAGAGGAAAATACGCAATGAGTAGAATCGAACTGGAGCATATTGACAAGTATTTCGGCGACAACCATGTATTAAAGGATTTGTCCCTGACGATCGAAGACGGAGACTTCATGACGCTATTGGGGCCGTCAGGCTGCGGAAAGACGACCACGCTGCGCGTGGTTTCGGGGCTTGAAAAGCCGCAGAACGGCATTATGCGCATGGACGGGCGGGAGGTTATCAACTGCGACCTCGCCTATTTTGAGGAGCCGAGCAAACGCGAGCTCAACCTTGTGTTCCAAAGCTATGCCCTTTGGCCGCATATGACGGTATACGAGAACGTGGCGTTCGGCCTGAAGATTAAAAAAATGTCCGCCAGCCAAATTGACAAGATGGTCAAAAGAGCGCTGGAAATGATGCGGATCGGCGAATTCGAAAAGCGGTACCCCAACGAGCTTTCCGGCGGCCAGCAGCAGCGCGTGGCGATCGCCCGCGCCATCGCTTCCGAGCCGAAGCTGCTGCTATTGGACGAACCGCTATCTAACCTGGACGCCAAGCTGCGCATCGACATGCGTTCCGAATTGAAGCGTCTGCACAACGAAATGGGTACCACCATCATATATGTCACGCACGACCAGGTGGAGGCGCTTACGATGTCCACCAAGATCGCGCTGTATTCCGAGGGTGTACTGGCCCAGGTCGCAACGCCGCTGGATCTGTATATGAACCCCGGCACCCTGATGGCGGCAGACTTCATCGGCAACCCCCGCATCAATTTCCTTCAGGGGACCGCGTCCTACGACGGCGATCATCTGACCGCCGCCTGCGCGATTGGCACGTTCCGCTACTGCAAAAAGGACATGTCGGATGTGCCCCTGCCTTCCGGAGAGTTCCCCTGCGTGTTCGGCCTGCGCCCCGAGCAGGTACGTATTGAGCGGGGCGGCACCGGCGACGGGATAGAGGCAAGCATCTACGCCAGCCAGCCCGCAGGCTCCGAAACGCTGGTTACGTTGACCGTAGGCAACGCCGAATTCCTTTCCAAGCAGATCGGCATCATGGACTACCAAATCAACGAAAAGGTGCGCTTGGTTATAGATCCCGGAAAGCTCAATGTTTATGACAAGGCATGCGGGAAGCTTATCAAGCTTGCGGTATAACCGCAGGGTTTATATAACTGAAAGGAGAACAGCCATGAAGAAACTGCTCACGCTTACCCTGGTTGTATTAATGGTTTGCACATTGGCATTGGTAGGATGTACGCCTACAGCTCCCGCCAGCAGCAATCCTACTCCGGAACCCGCAGCGCCCGCAGCCCCAGCAGCCCCTGCCGCCGAAGCTACCGCCGCGCCCGAGGCGACTGACTCCAATGTGGTTACCGATGACAAATGGAACAACATGACATCGGCAGAGCTCTATGAGCAGGCAAAAAAGGAGGGCGGCAAGGTAACCGTCTATACCATTTCCAGCCGCATGCAGAAAACCTGTGATACGTTCATGGAAGCATACCCGGGGCTGACCGCCGAAGCCATCGACCTGGACCAGGGGGAAGCGGTAAGCAAGATTGAGATTGAAGCGAAATCCGGTAATATCAATGCGGACGTCCTGCAGTGCAAGGACGGCAACGGCGAAATCTACTACGACTTTTTCCCGTTTGGTTATCTTGAAACGTATTATCCCAGCGATATCGTCTCGCACATCGATCCCAGCCTGCTGGGTTACGGCATGCCGTTCTATGCGAGCATGAACTTCTGGTATTACAACACCACGGCATTCCCCAACGGCGCACCGGTCTCCAACTGGTGGGATATCATTGAACTGGACGCAAATGGCAACCAGAAATATGATATCGTATGCGAAAACCTGTCTGCCGACCCCACCTACCTGACATTCTACTCCAGCATGATACTCAACGCCGATCAGCTGGCGCAGGCATATGAAGCCAAGTACGGCAAGCCCATAGAGTATACCTATGACAGCACGAAGACCGCGAACGTCCCTGAAAAGAACGCGGGCTATGAATTCCTGTACAGGCTCTCGCAGCTGAAACTGACGTTCATAGGCGACGGTGATGAAATCGTGGAAGCCGTCAACGCCGCGACCGACCCGAGTAAGCCCAGGCTGGGCTTCTGCTCTGCGGGTAAGATCACCAACCGCGAGGAAAACGGCTATACCATTGATTGGGTAACGAAGCTTCTGCCCTATCCCAACGTGCAGAACTGCAATTACCTGTATGTGGTAACCGGCTGCGACAACCCCGCGGGCGCGCGCCTTTTCATCCGGTTCCTGATGGGCGAAGCGGACGGCCAGGGCATTGGCTTTGAGCCGTTCACCAAACAGGGCAACTGGTCCATCCGCGACGATTATGTCAACCCCAATAATCCGTTCTCCGTGAAGGAAAGCGGCGCCATACCGGGCAACATGAAGGGCGTGTATGACATATTCCTCGACGTTCAGGACTTCTGGGTCTATTGGCTCGACCAGAACCCCAATATGTAAGAGCGCAACCATAGAACTAAAAAAACCGGATGCGGGCGGGCACTGCCCGCCCGCATTCAAAAGGAAGATTGAAATCCATGGATCAGGCAAAGGCAGTCCGGAAACAGACAAAGGCCGATAAGTTCTGGAGCATATTTCTGTTTACCGAAAACGGCAGGGTAAAAAGCACGCTGCTTATTTACTCCTTCTCGCTGAGCATTCTGTTCGTTGCAATATACCTGCTTTCGTACCTGATGCTCATTGACCCGATCGACGCGTTCTTCCTGCCGCGTATCGGGACGAAATTCACCACGTTCCTTGAAAGCGTTCTTCCCGCAATCGCGGGAACCGCGCTGTGCTGTTCGTTACATTTTGTGGTCAAGGAGAAAAGGCTCGTACCCGGCGCCTATCTCTTCTTGCTGTTTTACGCACTTGTGGGAGGCATAGGGATTGCAGTAAGCCTTACGCAAAATGAAATGCCCACTTTCTTAGGCCTCTTTTCCATGGTTGTGCTGCCGCCTCTTGTGATTGGCGGCGCAGTATCCACGCTTCTGTACGTAAAGTACAAAAAGAAGCATTGAGTATGTAAGTTAGCCGGACAACGGCTTTTAAAGGAGTATGTATGATCGATACTGTCTTGTTCGACATGGGCGGTACGCTCGAGGAAATCTACAGCGACGAAAAAACGATGGCGGAAACCGCAAAGGGGATACGCCGTATCCTTCAAAAGTATGACATCTGCCTGTCTATGGACGATGCGGCGCTTTGGGCGGAAGTATCTGCCGGCATGAAGCGGTATAAAATCCTAGGCGAACAAACATGTGTCGAGTTAAAACCCGATCAGATCTGGCCGGAATACGCTTTGCCCTTTTTACCTGTGGATAAGAAGAAACTGGCTTCCATTTCCGAGGAACTGGCCTATATGTGGGAAATCACATATTATACGCGCAAAATGCGCCCGGGCGTAAAGGAAATGCTCGAAGGCCTGCGGGAAATGGGAATGCGGATGGGCGTTATCAGCAACACCGCCAGCATGTTTCAGGTGTTCGAGACGCTGGAGGAATACGGAATTCGCTCTTATTTTGAGGACGTCACGCTTTCGAGCGTAGTTGGCTACCGCAAGCCCAACTCCAATATATTCTTGATAGCGCTTCATCAGATGCGCGCAAAAGCCGAGAACTGCGCCTATGTCGGGGATACCATATCCCGGGACGTCATAGGCGCCAAAAACGCCGGGTTTGGCCTTACGCTGCAAATCGACTCGTTCCTTACCGCGGACCGGGACGCCCGTACGGACGGCGTTCAGCCGGACTACAGGCTCAACGAGATTTACGACGTATATCCCATATTGAAAATGCTGCGCGAGGCGGAAAACAAGACGGCATGAAGCAATATGGCATGATCATTCCGGACGACATCAACCCGTTTTATCCGGAAACCGCTGAAAACATTGCGCGTGAACTGGAGAGGCGGGGGGACTGCCTGCTGATTTGTAACGCGCAGGGGGATTTTAAAAATGAGGCCCGGTTCCTAAACGGGCTGATTGCGGCGAATGTCTCAGGCATCTTCGCCATGCCGGTACAGGCGCAAAGCAAGGCATTGTATGAAGGATTGCGCGTTCCCGTCGTATTTGTTGGCCAAAACGCCTCGCACGCATCCATAAGTTTTGTTTCTATGGATGAGAAAAAAGCAGGCACTTTGGCCGCGGAACGCCTGATGAAAAACGGGCACAGAAAACTTGTGTTCCTGTTTCACCCCACATCCTGCCATGATGAACTTCTCAAAGGCTTTTTGCTGGGGGCGCAAAAAAGCGGCATCCCCTGCAGCGCCGTCCATACGGTTGCGGTTGCGGGAAACTCACTGCAGGATAGCTACTGCGCGACACGCAGCCTTCTGGATGGAGGCATGCCCACGGTGATTGCCGCCCAGGATGATTTTACCGCCTTTGGCGCATGGCAGGCGATTGTGGAGCGGGAATTGCGGCCGGGCAGGGACATCGCGCTTCTTGGGTTCGGGGATGTTTCGCTCGCATCGTTGTCCAAATACAAGCTGACCAGCGTGGGATGCGGCCGCTTTGCGCTTGAGACCCATGCAGTGTCTTTGATGGAACGCCTGTGCCAAGGCGCAGAGCGGGAAACGCTGCTGCTTGCGCCCCGGATGTTCTGCCGCGGTACCTATACGGACCAAGCCGGATAGTACCGGATTTCAAGCAATACAAAGGAACTTATGCTGACGATCGATTTTATCAACATTGGGTATGGGGACGCCATACTCATCCGGGAGCAAGAGGATTCCTCTCATTTCTGTATGCTGGTGGACTGCGGGGATACTACGCCCGGCAGCGTTCAGCCAAACTCCAGGCGGATCGATGCAGCCACGTATCTGCGCGAAGAAGGCGTTTCGCATATCGATCTGCTGGTATTGACGCATCTGCACCGCGATCACATCGGCGGCATGGAGAAGCTTTTCAATCAGGCCGAAATCGATGAGCTTTGGACGCCTTACCTGCCGACCCCCGACTTGCGCTCCGTTCGCCTGAAGCCGGGGGATGATTACTCCAAGACTGCGAAGAGCGTATGTCATACGCTCAACATGCTGCTCGATGCGGTGCAACCGCTTCAGGCGTGCGGGTGCAGGCTCAAGGAGGTACACGAAAGCCGGAAAGGGTATTGCCTGACGCCCGGGCTTTTTACCGACATCTCCTGCCAGCAGCAGTATCTCTATGCCCGCCAGAGGCGCGTGCTGGATGACGCCCTGTTGGGAAGGCCGGACCGCTTTGAACTGGATTTTGTGGGGCGGTTCACCAACATCACAGGTATTCGTCTGCGCCTTTCCTATCATGGACGGGATATCGTGCTGCCTGCAGACGTTTACAGTGAATTTTGGGATTATGAGCAAAACGACCCCTGCTATATCCTGAAAGTTCCGCATCACGCCTGCGGGGGTGCCCTGACCGAAGAGCTTCTCAAAAAGCTTCGACCCGAACACGCCGTAGTCTCTGTTTCCAATGACCGGGGGGACAACCGCCCGTCCGCCGAGGCGATCGCGTTGTTACAGCAATATGCCGGTTGCATTCAGTTTACAGATGCGGTTTCCATATTGGGGTTAGAGGCTCAGTATCATTCCAGGGTTCGTTTTGTGATCGAATAATTATTTTGTCACTGGGAGGAAAGACATGTCCGAGAACTACTTAAAAAGAATACAGGACGCAATCAGCAATATGAGCCAGATGCCGCATCTAAAGGCAATCTCCGGGATACCGGAATTGTTCAGCGTTGAAGTGAACAATTCGTATGCAAAAAAGGAAGATCCCTCCTTTATCGCAACGGTATTTAACATGGAATGCGGCACGCGCCCCGAAAAAATCATGCCCTACTTGCAGCTGCATCCAGACCTTTGCAACGCGGACATCATACTTGCCAACGAGCTTGATTACGGCATGGCGCGCTCAAACAACAAGCATGTCACGCGGGATATCGCGGAAGCGCTCGGCATGAATTATGCCTACGGCATTGAATTTATTACCGCCAAGGCGGGCCAGGGCGGCAACACGCTGGGCTGGCACGGCAATGCCATATTATCAAAATACCCCTTGCATAACGCAAAGCTTGTGCATCTTCCCATTATGTACGATTGGTTTTACCGCGAAAATGACTGCCGCCTGGGGACGCGGGTTGCGATATTGGCGGAAATAGAAGCTGCAGGGAGGCGCATAGGCCTCGTTTGCGTGCATCTTGAGAACCGGGCAACGCCGGAAGAACGCGAGCGGCAACTTCGCTACCTTTTGGAATGCGCCGACGAGCATTTCGGCAATATCCCAATACTGGTAGGCGGCGATATGAACACCAATACCGTAAACGGGGATACGTTGGGCAGCATGAATGTGTTCTACCACAACGAGGAGGAGCAAGACCGCCGCTTGGCGATTATCCCGACGCTGGAGCCTTTGATGCGCTGCGCGGAAGAATTCGGGTATTCGTATACGGATTGTAACCTGATGAACAAAACCACAAGAAGAAAGCCTATGCCCGACGGCTCCACCGTCCGCCTGAATTTGGACTGGTTCTTCCAGAAAGGGCTTACCTGCTCCAACCCCCTGCGGGTGGAGACAGTATTCAAGCACACGGAACTATCCGGACAGCCGAAGGAGCTTTCCATATACGACGGCCAGGAACTTTCCGACCACGACGCAGTGGTAGTAACCTGTCGCCTGTAGCATTTCTTGGCGTTGCGGCCAAACACACCTTTAAGCGCACAATTCAGCCAAAATGTCTCTTTTGTAATTTCGCAAAGCCAACCAGTACATGTTAAGGAGGAGCAAATGAGGCCCGAATCTGTCCCGCGATCACTTGGGTTTTCACGAAGCAGACGATTTAAGAACGGCTTAATCAATACGTTTACCAATCCGTACAACATTATCGTAATCGTCGCCATTGTACTGCTGGCGTATTTGATTGTGGTGCCGCTGCTGGAGATGATCTCCACCACATTCCAGGCAGCAAACAAGGATCTTCGCCGTATTCCCGGCGCGCAAGTCGGAGACTTCACGCTGTTTTACTGGAACCGCCTGTTGTTCACAGAGGTCAGCAACTCGCTTTTGTACAAGCCGCTAGTAAACTCGCTGGTGATTGCCATTACGGTATCCGTGCTGAGCATCGGCTTGGGCGCGGGCATCGCGTGGCTGATGGTGCGCTCCGATCTTCCATTCAAGAAGTTTTTTTCGCTCGCGATCATCGTTCCATACATGCTGCCTTCCTGGTGCAAATCCATGGCATGGATGGCGGTGTTCAAAAACGCGCGTGTGGGCGGATCGATGGGCTTTCTGGCGTCTTTAGGCATTGATACGCCGGACTGGCTGGCCTATGGACCCATACCGATCATTATCGTGCTGACCGTCCACTATTACGCGTATGCCTACCTGCTGGTATCGGCTGCGCTTGGGTCCATCAACAGTGAGCTTGAGGAAATGGGCGAAATTGCGGGAGCGGGCAAGTTTCAAATATTAAAAAGGATTACGCTGCCGCTTGTATTGCCTGCCATACTTTCCGCGTTCATACTCACATTCTCCAAATCCATGGGTACATTCGGCGTACCGGCTTTCCTCGGCATGAAGGTAAATTACTACACCATTTCCACCATGCTCTATTCCACCGTCAAACAGCAAAATACCACCACCGGCTTCGCCATTGCCATGATATTGATTACCATCGCCGCGCTCAACGTGTATTTAAACCAGCGGGCAATCGGCGCGCGGAAAAGTTACGCTACGATCGGCGGCAAAGGCGGGCGCCATACGCTGATTTCGCTGGGCGCCGCAAAGCCGGTTCTGTTAATACTCTTGGTCCTGTTTGTTTGCGTCGCAGTAATCGGGCCGCTCATGATACTGATGGTCGATACGTTTATGCTCAAGCCGGGCGTCTACGCGTGGAGTAATTTTTCACTCCATTACTGGGCCGGGGCTGCACACCAGTTACCAGAGGTATTTGAAGGAGAACCGGGCGTGTTCGCGAACCCGCGGTTCTGGACCAATGTATGGAATACGCTCAAGCTGGTGGTCGTGACGTCCGTAATCGGAACGCTGTGCGGGCAGTTGATCGGTTATATCACATCCCGTGGCCGAGGTAAAATATCCGGCCGCCTGGTGGAGCAGCTGGTATTCGTGCCCTACCTGATCCCTTCGATCGCATTCGGCGCGATTTACCTTTCCATGTTCTCGAAGCCTCAACTTTTGATACCCTCGCTCTACGGCACATTCGCGCTGATGGTGCTGGTCTCGGTGGTCAAACACCTGCCTTTCTCAAGCCGCGCGGGTACCGCCAACATGATGCAGATCGGTATGGAGCTTGAGGAGGCGGCCTCCATAGAAGGCGCGGGCTTTGGCAAACGCATGGGGCGTATTGTGTTGCCGCTGTCCAAGGCAGGGTTTATTTCGGGCTTTATGCTGATATTCATCAGCATCATGAAGGAACTCGACCTGATTATATTGATTGTAACGCCCAAGCTGGCCACGCTGCCGTACATGGCGTTCTCGTACTCCAACAGCAATATGGAGCCTTACTCCAACGTCGTGGCGGTGTGCATGTTCCTCATCGTGTTGTTTGTATATTGGCTGACCAATCGGTTTGGTAACGCGGATATCGCCAAAGGTATGGGAGGTTAACGGACAATGAGCAAAATCGTATTACAGGGCATTGACAAATATTACGGAAGCAACCACGTATTGAAAAGCCTGGATCTTACGATTGAGGACGGCGAGTTCATGACGCTGCTTGGCCCCTCAGGCTGCGGGAAGACCACCACGCTGCGCGTGGTGTCGGGCCTTGAGCGCCCGCAAAGAGGCAAAATCCATATGGACGGCCGCGAGGTCGTGAACACCGAAGAGCTGTTCTTTGAAGCGCCGTCCAAACGAGGGCTGAATCTGGTGTTCCAATCCTACGCTTTGTGGCCGCATATGACGGTGTTCGACAATGTTGCGTTTGGTCTTTGCATTAAAAAAGTGCCAAAGGATGAGATCAAGCGGCGCGTGGGAAACGCGCTGGAGCGCTTACAGATCGGCGAATACGTCAACCGGTACCCGAGCGAGCTTTCCGGGGGTCAGCAGCAGCGCGTGGCGATTGCCCGCGCAATCGTAAGCGAGCCGAAGACCCTGCTGCTGGACGAGCCGCTTTCTAACCTGGATGCCAAGCTGCGCATCGATATGCGCTCCGAGCTCAAACGCCTGCACCAGGAGCTGGGCACTACAGTCATATACGTTACCCATGACCAAATTGAGGCACTGACCATGAGCACCCGTGTCGCCATATTCTTTGAGGGTGAGCTTGCTCAGGTAGACACGCCAATCAATGTCTACAGCAACCCTGCAGATCTTCGGATAGCGGATTTTATAGGCAACCCGCGCATCAATACGGTGCAGGCCAAGGCGCAGCATGATGGCGGCAAACTCCGCGTGATCTCTGATCTTGGAAGCTTCGCGTTTGAGCAAGGCGACCTGACCGGAAACGAATTTCCGAAGTCCGGCGAATTTGATTGCGTACTGGGTATACGGCCAGAGCATATCGCGGTTTCCAAGAACACGGAGAACACCGCGTTTTTAGGGTCCGTATACGCCTGCCAGCCCGCCGGGTCGGAAACGTTGGTCCAGGTGCAGATTGGCGCAACGGTGCTATTGGCCAAGGCAATTGGTATTACCAGCTATGAACGCGATCAGAAGGTGGGAGTCCAGATACCCGAACGTATGATTACCGTTTACAGCAAGGCAACCGGCAAGCTGCTCAAATACGCCGCTACAGAATAGGGGAGGACCGCCGGAGATTCCATATGAAGCAATGTTTGCCGATGGACGAATCGGCGGGCAAGACAATAGAATAAGGAGGAACTATGAAGACCAGATCGATCATCTCACTGTTGACCGTGTTGTTGCTCATACTATCCTGTGTCGGTTGCGCACAGCAGCCCGTGCAAACCGAGCAGGAAGCCCCTCCCTCCGAAGCGCCTGCAGTAGAAGCCGAGGCTACGCCTCTCCCGGAGCCGGCGGTCACCACCTGGGCAGAAGAAAACATGATTACCACCGGTTCACAAACCGTTGACGAGCTTTATGAGCTTGCCAAGCAGGAAGGAACAGTCGTGCTGTATTCCATATCCAGCCGCTGCGTGCAGGTGAAGGAGAGCTTCGAAGCGCAGTATCCCGGCGTGATATGCGATGCGTATGACATTTCCACCAATGAACTCCTTGAGAAAATCACCCGCGAATATGAATCGGGCATACGCAACGCGGACGTCATCCACTGCAAAGACCAGGACGGCGGGCTCTATATTGAAAAGGTAGCCACCGGGATATTCCACAACTATTATCCCGACGACATCGTCAAGACAATCAGCAACCCCAATTATCTAACCTACGCCATGCCCCTCTATATCGAGCTGAATCAGTGGTTCTACAATTACGAGGCATATCCGGACGGACCTCCGGTAGACAGTTGGTGGGATCTCACAAGGCCTGAATGGAAAGGCAAGCTCCTGATCAGCAACCCCATCGACAACATCAACTACATGGCCATATTCACCGCCTTTACCGCCTACCACGATGAACTTGCGGCCGATTATCAGCGCGAGTTCGGCGAGGCCCTTACGCTTTCGGAAGGCTGCCCAACCGCGGCCCACGAGCTGATGAAGCGGCTGGTCGCCAATGACCTTGTGTTCATCGCCTCATCGGACGAAATCTGTGAGTCCGTCGGGACGGCAGGCACCAAGGCCGATATACTCGGCTATGCCGCTTCCTCGAAGCTCCGCAAGAACGAAAGCGACGGCTGGGTATTGGCGCCCATCAACATGCTGCCCGCCACCGGCATTCCCGCGCAGAACAACCTGTATATCGTCAATGAGGCCCCGCATCCCAACGCGGCCAAGCTCCTGGTCCGCTGGATGACCGGCGAGGCCGATGGCACAGGCGCAGGGTTCAGCCCCTTCAACACGCTGGGCGGCTGGTCCGTACGTGACAACGTGCAGCTGGCTGAAGGCAGCACGCCGCTGAGCGACCTGCACGTGTGGGATTTCAACCCCATGTACGTCTACGAAAATCTCCCCGACGTCATGGACTTCTGGATCTCTCTGCAGGGCTAGACAACTTTCTCTTTGTGAGGGTATAATCTGACGCGTAAGCGTAGATCAGCAATAAAAGCAAAAGCCCGTAACGCCAAAGAAATCCGCTGATAAGGCTTTTGTGGCTTTATCAGCGGATTTTACAGGTGATGGGGAAGGGCGGAAAACAAATGGGACTTTTCATGAAGGACGGCAAAGTAAAAAGCCCGCTGATGATCATCAGCTTTACAATGAGCCTATTGTTTATTGTGATATTTGTGCTGGCATACATGCTCCCCGCCATCCTGCTGTCGGGACCGGTTACGGGTTCTTTCTGGGAGGTCTGGCTTGGTCCCAGCGCGGCTGCGCTCCTAGCATGCGGAATCTGCTGCCTTTTTATGATTCCCTTTCAGGATAAACGCGTTGTTCCAGTTGCGTTCCTGTTCTTTATCGCTTATTTTTTGGTACTTGGGTTGTTTTATAGAGTAGACGAAGCTGACCGGCTGATTGCCCGGCAAATGATGCTTATGTACTTGCTGCCGCCCACTGTTTTGGGCAACCTCATGAGCTGGGGTATTTATTGGCTGATTCGGAGAAAGAATCAGCTAAAGCGAACGAAATCTTCGGCTTGCTAAACAGTGATGGGGCTATCCAACGCCTGCGCTTTATTGGAAGCCCCATGTGTCACCGTTAGAACGGAAGGGCTGTCTACTGAGCATGTTATGTGCTTTTAGACAGCCCCTAATCATTTACGCGATCACTTTACCATCCAGCCCGCAATCATGGCCTCATAGGCCTCCCGGCGTGCCTGAGTTTCCAGCAGCTTTTGAATGGCGTTGCGCGCGGCCTCATAGGAAACATCGCCAGCCGGTATACGCTCTGTAAGCTCTATGATGTGGAAACCGGCGCTTGATTTGACGATTTCACTAACATCCCCGGTATCCTTTAACGCCAGAGCGGCCTCTTTGAGCTCCGAAATATAATCGGGGTTGGAAGCGTATTCGCTTGTGAGGTATCCGTGGCTTTGATACGGCTCTATTTTCATGCCCGCGTCCATTCCAAACTTAACAAGCAATTCTCCAAACGGCGCGCCTTCCCGGAGAAGCATAAGCACGGCGTTCGCCGTTGCTTCATCCGCAATGAGTATGTGCCGGAAACGGATATAGCCTTCAGGAACAAAGAGCGGTGGCACTCCGCCATACCGCTCGTAACCCTCCTGCTGATTTTTATAAAGACCCGGGTCATTGTCAAAGGCAGTCTTGAGGGCGGCATAACGCGCATCGTACCATTCGCGGACCTTTGCTTCTTCCACGGTCACGTTCCCCGTTACTGCGGCGCAAAGTTTATCGGACAGGGCGCTAAAAAGATAGTCCTCGCGCATTTTTTTAAGATCAAGGGAATCGGCGGAGCCGTCCAGCGCATATTCTGCAACGTCGGCCTGAAGCCTTTTGACTGCGTCCGCTTCTTCCTGCGCCGTGAGCGCAATGCCGTGAGCCTTTGCTTCCCTCCGCACCACATCCTCCACCGTGAGCGGCAGGGACGCTTTCCGGGCTGGCGATGACTGCTCTGCACAACCCGGAAGCATCAGAAACAATACGGATATCAGGGCGGCAATTTGCAGCAATCTCGCGCTAGCAACCGCATGCGGCATGATTTGGCTAGCAGATTGCCGGACACAGAGGACCGCCGCAACGCGTCCTCTTAGCCGCCCGCCCAAACCGGTATTCAGGAATCCCTTTTCTTTTTTGTTCATAGGGCTTTCCCACATCCTGCAAGGCCGGACAGTATCCACGTCTCAGATGGCGCCATCATGGCCCGGCCCGTCTAGAGTGAAACCTCGGAAATCTTGACTGGGCGACCCTGCTCCATGGAGCGTTTTGCCGCAAGACCGATTAATACGGGCTGCAGCCCATCGTTGACATCCACCTCGGTAGGCGTATCGTTTATGACCGCATCCACAAAGGACTTGATCTCCTGCTGGTAGGCCGCCATATAGCGCTCCAGGAAGAAGTGCAGCGGCTTTTCGGCGGTCACGCCATCCACGGTGGAAAGTGTCGCGGTGGAGGGGGTATCGTTACCGTTCATCACGCAGCCCTTGGAACCGAACACTTCGGCGCGCTGATCATAGCCGTAGGTCGCCTTCCGGGAATTATCGATCACTGCAAGCGCACCGTTTTTAAGCTTCAGTGTGACGATGGCGGTATCCACATCGCCCGCTTCGCCGATAGCAGGGTCCACCAGCACGGTGCCCTGCGCATATACCTCTTCGACTTCCGAACCGGACAGGTAACGTACCATATCAAAATCGTGGATCATCATGTCCAGATAAAGCCCGCCTGAGACCTTTACATAGGGAATTGGCGGGGGCGCGGGATCGCGGGATGTAATGCGGACGATGTGTACATCGCCAATTTTTCCATCCTGAACGGTCTGTTTCAAAGCGCGGAAATTGTGATCAAACCGCCGGTTGAAGCCAACCTGGTATTTCAGGTTCGTGCCTTTTAGCGCTTCTATGACGCCTTTGATTTTTACAAGGTCATGGTCAATGGGTTTTTCGCAGAAGACATGCTTTCCGGCGGCGATCGCCTCAAGGGAAATGGGGCTGTGCGTATCAGTGGAAGAACAGATCAGCACTGCGCCGATTGTGGGGTCCTCTATGATTTTGCGGTAATCCAGATAGACGTTCTCAATGCCCACGCTTTTTGCCCATGCTGCCGTTTCTTCCGACATGTACGGGTCTGCGATGGCGGCGATTTTTGCGTTGGGCACGCCGGTCAGTATGCTTTTGGCGTGTACCTGACCAATGCGGCCTGCGCCGATGATGCCTAACTTAATCATAAGCAACTCCTATTTTGATTGCTGTTTTGCACGATTTTGTCCGCATGATGAAAGCCCTGCACTATTGGAAAACCGCCTGCAGGCTTTCAAAGCAATGCGCGTTTACGAATTCCGCGGAAGGAATGGCGAGCGTTTCAAGTGCATACGGGCCTTTATATCCGGTTTCTTCCAGAGCGCGGTATACCGCTTTAAAATCGATATCGCCGTAGCCGGGAAGCCCTCGATGGGAATCCGCGAAGTGCACGTTTTTTATTTTTCCGGCGGCCGCGCGGATGGCTTCCGGCATGCTGCCATCCTCCAGGTTGGAATGGAACGTGTCATACAAAATCCCCACGTTTTCCGGATCTCCCAACTCTTTTAAGAACGCAAGTACGTCGTTCGTGCTGTTGAGCATGCTGGTCTCGGCCTTGTTGATTGGCTCAATCTGAAGCGCGACGTTCCGCTTCAGGGCGTATTCGATGCAGGGAAGAAGGGCACGTTTCAGGTTTTCCAACAGCGCATTTTTGCCTTGCGGCTCAAGCTTGCCGCGTACAAGCCCTATCGTCACGTTCGGCGCGCCCAGATCCGCTGAAAGCTCGATATGCCCCTTTATAATCTCAATGGCGCGCGTCCGGATATCGGCATCCATGGAGGATAAAAACAGGCCCTCCAAGCCGTAGATCTGGCCGGTGGATATTGTGGTAGCCGTAAGATGGTGGGCGCTGAGCTGCTTATAAAGCGTGCGCGCGTTGACCTTGCGCGGGTAGGCAACGGCGATTTCCGCCCCCGTGAAACCCGCCTCCTCCAAAAATGCCAAAGCGGCGGAAAACGCGCCCGCCGGGAATGGGGAGAAAATTGTATCGTATTGGTAGGGAATCGTCTGCGAGAGCATGTTTTCCATAGGCTCCTCCGTCGCTTCAGGGAAAGAAGAAGCCGGCTGCTGGAGGCTTCCGGCAGCCGGCCGGCAGGTAAGCTTACAGCTTTGTGAACGGCCCGCGCATGGGGATTTCGTAGACACTCTTCCATCCTTCGGAGAAGGGCTCCTTGAGGTAGGGCGCCAGCTCTTCGGAGGTGCGCAGCGTGGTCTTTTCCGGCGAGGGCACGGTGCCAACGGGGAATGCCTCGAGTATCTGATCGTTGATCAGCGTCAGATATTTGAGTATCGCCACGATGGGCCGCTTTGCCTTGCGCGCGTCGGAGATGGTGGGGGTTCCCACAACACCTTCGCGGTTGGTCGCCATTTCGATGGACATATGGCCTTCGCCTTCGCTCCAGCGGTGCGGGCGGCGATAGGGCTCGATGGATTTGTCGAAGTGACCATCGGGCAGGTAGGTTTCGCCCCACTTGTCTTCTGCGGCGCTCATATCCACCATGTCCTTAAAGAGCAGGAGCGCCACGGAGGTCTCGCATTCGTCGGCATGGATGAACGTGGTATCCAGGCTGTCCGGCTTGTTGTTTGGGATAAAGAACTCGCGCACGGCGCGGTGCCATTCCAGCACACGGAAAATGCCGGGGAGCTGGAAGCGCTTGCAGAATTCCTGGATGGCGCTTTCAAGCATCCACAGGTGGCCGTGGTTGTTGATAAGTATGATCTTGCGGAACCCGTCGTTCCACAGGCCGAGCATCATGTAGATGACGGTCTCCACAACGACTTCATGCGGCATGTTGATGGTGCCGGGCATGCCGATGTGGTGGTACGGGTGGCCGCCGTAGTTGAGCGCCGGGAACGCGAGGTTGATTTCGCGGCCCTGCTTGGCGGTGTAGCGGCGCAGACCTTCGAGTATCTGGGTGACCATGAAGGTGTCAAGGCCCGTGTTCGCGTGCAGGCCGTGGTTTTCGGTGCAGCCGATGGGAACGAACACGATGTCGTTCTTGCGGCGCTTCTCAATGACCTTTACGCGCGGCGTGTTCTGGATATAGGTGCCGGCCTTGCCGAGTTCGGATTCCGAGGGAATGCCGTATTCTTTGAGCACTTCATCAAGCTGCTCTTCGGTCATGTCCCAGACTTCCTTCTTCAGGCGGCCGACGGTGGTATCCTCGAACATGATGCCGGGCATATCTGTCATAATCCAATTGATTTGTTGTTTTGCCATTTGATACCTCCGGTTATTTGTGCTTTGTTATTTGTCCATGATGCAGGTGATCTTGCAATTGGAACGGTCGGTGCGCAGCGCGACAATGTTTTCGGGCACGTCGTCAAGCTTGATGCGCTTGGTGATCATGGGCAGCATATTCATGCCGCTGGCCATGCACTGGATGACGCGCGGGAACGTGCCGTGGCCGGAATGGCCCTGTGCGCCGATCATACGGGCGCGGCGGACCTGCAGCACTTCGCCAGTGACAGGCATCTTGGCTTCTGCGCGGGCAACGACCACGATTGTAGCGTTGAGCGTGCGACCTTCCCAGATCGCCTTTTCAATGCCGGGATATACGATGGTGGGCAGGCCCGTGGCTTCGAGATAGAGGGCGGCGCCCATGCCATCCGTGAGGCGGAGTACTTCTTCGGCAAAGTCAACCTTGGTGGGATCAATGACATAATCCGCACCCAGTTTCTTAGCGAGCTCTGCGCGTTCTTTCTGGGGTTCGCTCATGATGCAGATGGCAGCACCCTGACGCTTGAGTATGGCGCAGGCAGCAAGGCCGACCGGGCCGCCGCCGCAAATGACCACGTTGTCGCCGGGGCGGATGCCGCCGCCGCGTTCGATGACCGCATTGTACGCGACGCTGGTGGGTTCTACGAGGGAACCTGCGAGGAATATGTCTTCTTCGTTCTTATACTGGCGGCGGAGGGGCTCAAGGCTCCAGAGGCAGCGGTCAGGCAGCACGATGTATTCGGAGAACGCGCCGTTTACGTTGAAGCCGATTTCATCCAGGCGTTCGCAGTGGTTGGGCCATCCATCCGCACAGGGCTGGCAGGAGCCGCACCAGAGCATTTCTTCGGCGCAGACCAGTTCGCCGCCCTTGAAGGGCTTGTTGGTAACTTTGTCCTTGGCGCCCGGGCCGCTCTTTACAACAACGCCGGAAAGCTCATGGCCGAGTATGCAGGGGAAGCCGGTGAGGCCGGGGTAATAAATGTAGCCGTCAGCCTGGGGCTGTGCCATATGCACGTCGCTGCCGCAGATGCCGCAAGCCCGCAGCTTGATGAGCACTTGTCCGGGGCCGGGTTCGGGGATGTCATATTCACGGATATCGAGTTTGGGATCTTTCCAGACCAGGCTGCCGAGGTAAGTCTGTACTTTGTCAATGTCCTTCGCGCCCAGCTTGAACTCGGGCTTGGGCGCCCATGTCGCGCTCAGGGTAACGCCTCTCATTTTTGCCATGTTCTTGCTCTCCTTTGATTTGATTTATTGTTGCGGATTTGTCCATCCTGGAGAATATGATGCGAATGTATGGATCAATGCCTTTGGCAGATGTCCCAGGCCGACGTCAGACGGAGAAACAGAGAAATGCTTTTGTATGATCAGAATGAAAACGTTTGCAATTTTCTTCATTATAAATCTGCTCAAAGCTCGCTGTCAAGCGCATACGACAAAATATTTCATTGTTATTTCTTGCGCAAATAACGGATATATCGGCCAAAAAGCGAATCCTGTCATTGACAACCCTTACGCACCGTAGTACGCTTAAAAAAATATCGGCTCTTTAGAAAATTGCAAGCGTTTACAAATAGGTGAAACGAGGACAAAAAAATGGCAGCTGATGGCAGGAAAGAGAAGCCTGTCACGATAAAGGATATCGCAAAGCTCGCGAACGTTTCTTATGCAACCGTTTCGCGGGCGCTTTCGGGCAACCCGGCGGTAAAGGAAAAGACGCGCAGGCTGATACTGGATATCTGCGAGCAGGAAGGCTATACAGCGAATGATGTGGCGCGTTCTATGGTGATGCGTAAGACGAATCTTTTGGGCGTCATACTGCCGAGCATCGATAATCCGTTTATGTCGGAACTGGCGTACCATATCGAATGCATTGCGCGCGAGCAGAACTATAACATCATTCTATGCAATTCATCCGGCAATATGAAAATTGAAGAGCAGGTGTTTATGTTGCTGCTGGGCCGCCAGGTAGACGGCATATTGCTGCTCCCCTCCTGCAAAGCCAGCTATGAAAACCTGAGAAAACATTTCAGCAAGGTGCCCACCGTATTTGTCAACGAAAACCTGGAGGATGTACCCGAAAGTTATGTGGCTGTGGACAACTACCGCGGAACCTGTATGGCGACCGAATATCTTCTTGGCCTTGGGCACCGTAACATTCTGTACTTTGGACGCAGCCTCACCACTTCGACACATACGCTGCGCGCCAAAGGCTATCAGGATACGTGCGAACGGAACGGCATCATGCCGTTGTTTTGGGATAATGTCTCCGATATCACATCGATTGAAACCGGATATGAAATGGCAAAAGAGTTTTTTTTGGCAAAAAAAGACTACTCCGCCATTGTCGCGGGAACGGATACGCTTGCGCTGGGCGTTATTAAGGCGGCTGATGAATGCGGCCTGAATATCCCGCAGGACATTTCCCTGATTGGGTTTGATAATATCCGCTATACGGAACTTCCAAAAATTAACCTGACGACGATCGAACAGCCAAAGGCCATGATGGCTGAGGTTGCGGTCACAATGCTGATCAATAAGATCCAGAGCGATTATCAGGGCTATACGCACCGGATATTGGCCCCCACGCTGATCAAGCGCAACACCTGCATTCCAGAAGAAGGGTACCGGAAGAAGCTTAAATCCGGCGCGGCGCAAGGGTTACGCTAATGAGCCAGCCTTATCAAACCAAGAGCCCCTTCCTGCTTCGGAAGGGGCTCTTTATGCTTTCATCTGCAATAAGGTTAGAACGGGCGGACAAAGAACCAGTTTGTTACAAACTGATCCAACAATATGAGCACGCCAAGCGTTGCGACATAATAGATGAACGGCGTCAGCCGCTTGCTTTTGATCACGCGCAGCATCAGGCGCACAGCCGCATAGCCCGCGATTGCCGCCATTGCCATGCCCGCGATCACAAACATCCAATTGACGTCCCCTACGCCGCTTTCTAAAAGACGTGGTACCTCAAGCACAAAGGAGCCTACGATGGCGGGAATGGAAAGTAAAAAGGAAAAGTCCGCAGCCTCTTTCCGTTCCATTTTGCAGTACAATGCGCCCGCTATGGTCGCCCCGGATCTCGAGACGGCAGGCAGTATGGAAATGCTCTGCATGAGGCCGATAACAAGCGCGTCCCCGGAGTGCATGGTTTGCATATTTTTACGGCCCGTCTTTACGCGCTGCGCGAACCAGAGTATGAGCGCGGTCAACAAAAACTCAAACCCAAGGTAATGCCCTTTGAATGTTTCCTCTATCAGATCCTTGAGAAAAACAGCGGCTAGAACTGTGGGAATGAGCGCGATAAGAAGCATCAGCGTCTTTTTTTGAAACGGATGGCAAATGATGTCCCACAGTTGCTTGTAATATACAGCGACCACCGCAATCAGCGTGCCAAAGTGCAGCATGATGGTAAAAAAGAACGTCCCCTGCTCGATTCCAAACAGATTGTGCAACAGCACAAGATGCCCCGAGCTTGAGATGGGTAAAAATTCAGTGATACCCTGAACAAGGCCCAAAAGAAGCGCGATCCAGATGGTCATTTGCATTCCTCCGCAGCGGGGCTGCCACCCCGAAAATTCGTTTCACTTAGCTAATGATATGCCGGGCATGCGCCATTTACAAGCCCGGCTTTGCCCTACATGAAAAATGCGTCCCGCGAAAAACGCGGGACGCATTTGACGGTGTTTTTCTTACGGACGGCTGGTTCCAAGCTGACTGGCCTTTATGTAGCCGTAGAAGGGGCCGCTTGTGCCATCTTTCCAACTGACATAATAATAATCGCCAAGCTTGTAAACGACGGTTACAACCTTACCGCGGTCCAACCAATCGACGTCCGTCTTCCACTCATACTCGGTGAGACCGAGATCCTCATAGGTAGTGGCAGAGTATCTTTGCACATACGCAGCCCTACCTGGAGCAATAGAACCGGAACTGGAACCGGAGCCGGAGCTGCTGGAGTACGCAAGATCCCACTCGGGTACATACATGATTTCACCATCAATGATCACCTGGATCCAATCGCCATTGGTGGCTATTGCCCACACCTCTTCGTTGCGGTCCAAATAACCGGTTCGGTATGTGTTCTGCTCATAGGGAATGGAGTAGCAATAGGTGTAGCTTCTGAGCGCGTACATCATTCTGTTGAGCGTCGTGAAGCCAGACGTGGTGCCACCGGGGGCTACGACCACCCGGCTGGTCTGCACATAGCCGGTCTGACCTTTAAAACTGATTTTGGTCCACGTGCTGCCCACCGAGCCAGTGCGGGTAGCGCTGTCTCCCTCATACAGGTAGCCAAGGCGAGCACTGGAAGTGGACGTGCTGGAATATACGGGTGCGGTTGAGGTAGCGTATACCGTGCCGCCTGACGTGGATCCGGAGCCGTACATGCGTACATCCGCCGCATATACGTAGCCGGTGTTGATACCCAACTGAACCTCATACCAACTGGAACTGTACTTGTCAATATAGGTGATGCTGTCGCCATACTCCAAGTAACCAATCGCGCGGTAGGACGTGCTGGGGCCCGTGCGGACAGCGGTGTCCCGAAGCGCATACAGCAGAGTGGACGAACTGGGGGGGGTGCTTCCGCCGCCGGTATACGCCTTGAGATAGCTGCTGGAGATATAAGCGGTCTGGTTGTTATACCGTACCTGCGTCCAGTTGCCGGAGGTTCCGGTCTTTTGTACCGTCTCGCCCTTGGCGAGGGAGCCGACGATCGAATAGCTCGTGCTGGGGCCCTTACGCACATTGACGTTGGCGGTCGCCACCATGGTGGTGGTAGAGCCGGAGCCCGGATTAGAGGAACTCTTCGTAAGGTAAGCGGAGCTTACGTAGGCAGTACCAGTGCTCCATTTGATAATGGACCAAGAGCCGGTGGAGCCTACCAACGTCACGGCGTCGCCCTTCCTGAGTTCGCCGAGCTTTGCATAGCTGGTACCGGGGCCGGAGCGGACATTGACCGCTGCGTTAGCATATGCTGCCACCGCGTCATCGTCATCGATGACGATGACATCGTCGTCGCCGCTATACGGTTTGACGTATGGCGAGTTGACATACGCGGTTTTCCCGTTAAAATCAATCTTTGTCCAGTTGCCGGAGGTGCCGAGTTTCGTTACTACCTCGTTTTTATCCAGCGAGCCGATGATGCTGTAACTGAGGCCAGGTCCGTTGCGCACATTGATATCTGTCGTGACATACACCTGGGAGGCCGCCATTGCGGGAATCGCCACGGCCAGCATGGTGAGTACCAATGCAACCGCAAGCGTACGGCGTAAAGAATTTGTTTTCATATGGATCCCTCCTTTATTGCTATTCATATCCTTTTCCCCCATACTGCGGTACGATGCCTGGCAAAATATTACACGCCTGGGAGCAGTTTTACTTAGAATGATTATACCCCCGTGCACCGCAGAAAGGAACCACATTCAGGAAAGTTCATACAAACTTCAAATATCCTTGCCAGCGCGGCCATTAATCGCCAAGCAACACATGCTTCAGCGGGTCGACCGCCTCATCGTCCTGATAGAGCGCAAAGTGCAGATGGGGTTCCATCACGCATTCGCTCACCGCGGTATCGCCCACGGCGCCAAGTTTCTCGCCCGCGTTTACGCGCTGACCTTCCTTGACGGCCACGGGATTGGCAAGGTTCGCGTAGAGGCTTTTTAAACCGCCCTCATGCTCGACAAGCACGGTCATACCAAGCTGTTTGTCGTCATAAACCTTGTCGACCGTACCGCTCTTGATGGCGATCACATCCATGCCCAGCCGAGCTTCGATGTCCACCCCATCATGCGTCATCCAGATCTCCAAAGTCTCCGAATAGAGCAGCGTATCTACCGCAAATCCCCAGATGACCTCCCCTTCCACGGGCGGAGCGGCCTTACTTTCGGCCTGACGCCTGGGTTTTGAGGTAGGCGTGGCGGCGGGCGTTACTGTGGGTTGCACCGTCGCAACAGGCGTGCTTTTGGGGGTGGGGCGCACAGCCTCGCTTAACGGTTCATCCTGGTTTGCCCCTGCCGCCTGGGACAATGGCGTGGGCTCGGCCTGCTGCGCCTCTCTGTCCGGCATCAGTGCGACTGCCGCAGCAATGGCTATGCATAGAAAGCACAGCCCCAGCACCACATAAAACCCCTGCTTCTTGAGAAACGCCGACGCATTTTCCTTAAATGCACCGCGTGTTCCTTTATGTTCCATTATGGGTTCCTCCTTTTATAACGTTGCATCAACCCAAAAGGTTGCGTGTTTTGAGTGTATCCAATACAAAAAAGGTTATAACATCCAAAAATCGGTAGCGCCTTTATTGATAAAATGTCTCACATCTAAATTGGTTTATTTTTCCACGGTTATGTCTTTATCGAACGGCAATACTAAGAAGCGTGAGGTGGTAAGAGTGCGTAACAGTACGAAAACAACCTCCATTGCCAATAAGGGCAGGAGAAAACTCGAATTCCTTCGAGCGGTATTCAGTCCGGGCGACAGCGGCGGCGGGAACGAATAGTTCCCGCCTTTGCTTGTAAAATAAGGGGTGTGCAAATGTTAAGATGTATGTCCAAAAAATTCAGAAAAATATTTTATTGTTCTGCGCGTATTCTTTTGGAGCCCGGGCATACTAGTATCGAGGGCAGAACAGTGCTTATTCAAGTACCGGGATGTCCCTCATCGTCAGAACGGGCGAGAGGGCGCGCCTGAGGCATACTCAGGCCGTATATCATCCGGAAGACAGCAAGCGCGGGGACCCAAAGGTTCCCGCGTTTTTGTTTTGGTGAAACAGCCTATAATAAGGTCTTTCCACAGCTTTCTTATCTACAAAATCATAAAAACATTTTTTAAATCACGTTGATGCTCATGGTTTTCGTAATTTCTTCCGAACTATACATTAAAGATTTTTGCATCAAATGCGGAAAGGAAACAGTATGCTCTGGAAGGACAAGTATGAGTTGGGCGTTCCCCTGATCGATACGCAGCACAAGGAGCTGTTCCGGCGGGTGGATGCGTTTATGCAGACGCTGCGCTCTCCCGTTTCATGGGAGGAAAAGGTGACAAAGGTAAACGAGACGCTGGAGTTTATGAAGGCATACGTGGTGACCCATTTTCAGGATGAGGAAACCTACCAGCAGAAAATCGGGTACCCCGGCCTCGCGGAACACAAGGCGCTCCATGCCGGAATGGTCGCTTATGTAGTGGATGTGGCCACTCAGTACGAACAACAGGGCTACAGTGAACACCTGATGCAGCAATTTGGAGGCAAGCTGCTTGCGTGGCTTATCAACCATGTTGCATCCGAGGATCAGCAAATCGGCGCGTATGAGAGGTCCAAGGGGGTGTCGTCCAATGGCTGAAGTTCTGTACCGGCCTTTCTTAAAGGCGACGCAGCACGTGTTTCAATTAATGCTGGACATTAACGATGTGCATGCGGAGCCTTTGAATGAAAACATCCGCGAACTGGACACCGTGGAGGTCTCCATAGGCGTAACCGGCGATCTGATTGGCCAGGTGGTATACAGCTTTCCGTACGAAACCTGCCTCAACATGGTCAATATCATGAGCGGTATGGAAATTTCGGAGGTAGATGAATTTGTGACCTCTGCCATCAGCGAAGTCGCCAATATTATCAGCGGGAACGTGATGACGTTGCTTACGGATGAAAACCTCACCTGCGATATCCTCCCGCCCAAGGTGCTCATGGGCGAAGTGGACAAAGGGAACTACACGCTGGATACCGTTTCCTGCATTGTGACCTCCATGGGCAATATCTGCCTGGATATCATGTTAAACCCTGCGCAGTAAGCGCCGGGAACTATTAAAAGAAGCGGCAAAGCCGCTTCTTTTTGCTTGTTAAATTTGTTTCAACTGTATGCCCAACAGGAACAAACTGTGTTATGATGAAGCATGGCGCGCCACTGCGCCTTTTGAGTAATACTTTCGCCAATGTAAGACCGGCGGCAAAATATTAAACCGAGGTTTCTATGAAAAAGCTGTTTTCCCGTGCGCTAATAAGCGTCCTCCTGATCGTACTTTTGCTTCCCGGCTGCGGCCCGTCGCCCAGCGAGAAGGTATCCGCCGTGGGGTTTTATCTGGATACGGTCATCAGCATCACAGCCTACGGCGTGAAGCAGGAAGTCGTGGACGACGCGCTCAATAAAGTTGCGGAATATGAGGCCCTTCTCTCTAAAACAATAGAGGGCAGCGACGTTTGGAACATCAACCACGCAAATGGTCAGCCCGTTGCAGTGAGTGATTATACGAGAGAAGTGTTGGAGGCTTCCGCAAAAACAAGCGAAGCCTGTGGCGGCGCGTTTGACATCACAGTCGGCCCTTCTGTGGCGCTGTGGGATTTCAAAAGCGAAACGCCTTCCCTGCCGGATGCGGAAGAATTGGCTGAAGCTGCCAAGCTAACGGACTACACCAAGGTAAAGCTCAACGGAAACACCGTTACATTGTCCCCGGGCATGCAGATTGAACTGGGCTCCATCGCAAAAGGGTACATTACGGATGAGATCGCGGAATACTGCCGCTCCCGCGGTGTGAAGCGCGGCATTTTGAATTTCGGCGGTAACGTTGTCGTCATCGGTACACGGCCGGACGGGAAGCCCTGGAACGTCGGCATTCAGGACCCCACAGAGCCTACGGGGCAGCCACTCATCACCCTGCCCACAACGGACGGAGCAGTGGTGACAAGCGGCGTCTATGAACGCGGCTTTACGCTGGACAACGTCCGCTACCACCATATTCTGGACCCGAAAACAGGCTGGCCTGTGCAGAACGATCTTGCCTCTGTCACCATACTGACCAAGGACTCCCTGACGGCGGACGCGTTTGACACCGCCTGCTTCATAATGGGGCTGGAAAAAGGCATGGCGCTTGTGGAATCCATCCCCGGCATGGAAGCGGTGTTTATTGATAAGGAGAACAATATCCACTATTCCAGCGGGTTACAGAAATAATATGGAGCCCAGAAACCCTTGGAAGCAGCTACCCCTTGCCGTATATGAAGGCCACATGAAACTTGACACCGTGGCCCAGCTTCAGGCACTTGATTTGCTTTATGCTGAGCGCCTTGCAGCGTATCCGTCAGGCAGCGTGGGGATCTGGGGCATTGCGGGCGGCAACGGGCTAAGGCATATCGACCCCGGACGCTGCGGCGCCGTATATGGCGTGGACGTCAACGAAGACTATCTGTCCGCTTGCCGCGTCAGGTTTCCAAAGCTTGCAGGCAAGCTCACGTTGATCCATGCCGACCTATCGCAGCCAGCGGAACTGCCGTATGCGGAACTTGTTTTCGCGGACCTGTTCATCGAATACATCGGCATTCCCTCTTTTATCGCACAGGTGGAGGCTTGTAAGCCGCGTATTCTCTGCTGCACCATACAGCAAAACCTTACGGAGGCGTTTGTTTCGCCTTCCCCCTATGCGGATGCACTTTTGGACATCGGCAGCCTGCATACGGACGTGGAGGAGGGTGCGCTTATGAAAAGCCTGGATCCGATTGGCTATGCTCTGCTATACAGAAGCGAAGTGCCGCTTGTAAACGGCAAACAGTTTGTGCGGCTAGACTTTACAGCCCGCTGACGATTCAGCGGGTTTTCTTGTACGCTTAATGTGCTCGTTGCTATTTTGTCACGTTTTTCGTCAGGAAATTTCACACGCATTTGTTTCCTTACATGGTAAAATGATAATGCAATATACCCGAACGAAAGGATTGGAAGCCATGCGCATTGCGCAATGCAACGATACTTTTTTGCCCATTGTGGACGGCGTAGGGCGCGTGGCGTTCGAGTACGCACAGGCGCTGGGCAGGCGATCGCATGAGTGTTATGTCATCAGCCCTATGCGCGACGCGGGATACCGCGGCAATTATCCATTTGAAATTGTAGATTTCGTATCCGTAAAGGTACCCGGCTCCCCGCAATACAGCACGGGAATTGCGAAGCTGGACAACCACTATGTGGCACGCATGGATATGGTGGAACTGGATATCGTCCACGCCCACAGCCCCGGCCCAGCAGGCTTAGAGGCTGCGCGCCTTGCCGCCAAGCACAAAATCCCGTTAATCGGCACATTCCATTCCAAATATCAGGACGATATTCTCCGTTATACCCGCAGCGAGGGCATCGCGCAGATCGGCGCCAAATATGTTGCGGACTTCTTTGACCGCTGCGACGAGGTTTGGACGGTCAGCCGTCTGGCGGCGCAGACGCTGCGCTCCTACGGCTATGCCGGGCGCATTGAAATTATGCCCCATGGCACCAACATCCCCGTCATTACCGAGGCGGATAAGGCCGTGGTCAAGAAAACCTTCGCTTTGAGCGGCGACCCGATGCTGCTGTATGTGGGCCAAATTGACCGCAAAAAGAACATTAAACTCACGTTGGAGGCCGCAGCGATGCTGCATCAGCGCGGCCAGCGGTTTCAGCTTGTTCTGGCCGGCCAGGGTAAGGATTTTGATGCCATGCGCGGGCTTGCGGATGAGTTGGGATTACATGACGTCGTCCGCTTCACCGGACATATTTCGGATTCACGCACGCTCAACGGGCTGTACGCCTGCGCGTCCCTGTTCGTGTTCCCCTCCGCTTACGATACGGCAGGTCTTGTGGTACGCGAAGCGGCGGCGGCGGGAACGCCTTCCGTTGTGCTGATGGACAGCGCCCCTGCGGAAGTGATACAGGACGGGGAAAACGGCTTTTTATGTGAGGACGATACGAAATCTTTGGCTTCGGTGCTGACCGGAGCGCTTTCGGATATGCACCACCTCGGGGCGGTGGGTGAGCGCGCCAAGGCGACCATCCCCATTCCGTGGGAAAAAGTGATAGACAGCGTGGAAGAGCGCTACCGCGCGCTTTCGGAGCAAAAGCGCCCGCAACTAAAACGCAAGCGCGGCCCCTTGCGCAAGGAACTGACGCTGGTTGACCAATCTCTTGAAAAGCGGACGGTGGACATGCTGTGGCGCTTTGTGCGGCAGGACCTCCAGCATGTATATTCCTACCCCTATACGCCGCAAAAGCGGATTTCTGGCTGCGCACACATCACTTCCCTGCCCCGCTCCACGCCGGAAAAGCAAGGTATCAGGAGCCGCGATATCCTGACACTTTACCATTCGCTCGATTCCAACCTTGCTTCGAACCTGCACGCGATGATGGTAATCAGAAACGGGCATGTGATTTCGGAAGGGTATTGGGCCCCGTATGGCGCGGAATACGCGCATCAGCTTTACTCGCTGAGCAAGAGCATTACCGGGACTGCCATCGGTATGTTGGTGGACGAGGGAAAGCTTTCGCTTTCAGAGCGCATTGTGGATATATTTGCGGACAAAATTGCCGACCCCTCCGCGCATCATTATAAGGACGTTACCGTATGGCACCTTTTGACCATGAGCACCGGCTCCCGGTTCAATGAGGTTGGTTCCGTACTGGGACCGGATTGGGAACAAGAGTTTTTGGACGCGGGCGTACGATATCCCGCGGGCACACAGTTTTGCTACAACTCCATGAACTCCTATATGCTTGCCGCCATCGTCCGGCGCAAGACAGGCATGGGGCTGTTGGAATACCTGGAGCCGCGGCTGTTTGAGCCGCTGGGCATACGGGATGTTTCTTGGGATACCTGCCCCATGGGTACGGAAAAAGGCGGCTGGGGGTTAAACCTCAAGCTGGAGGATGTTGCGAAAATCGGCCTTTTGTATTTGCAGAAGGGCCGGTATGTGGTAGACGGCGAGGAACGCCAACTGTTAAGCGAGAACTGGGTTAACGAAGCCACCCGTGTACAGATTGAAACGCCCAACGGCGAGTGCAAGGACGGCTACGGCTACCAGATCTGGTGTGCGCCGCATCCGGGCGGATACTTATTCAACGGCGCATTCGGCCAATATATGCTCTCCCTGCCCAAACACAACGCGCTGGTGGTGCTCTTTAGCGGTTCCCCGCTGCTGTTTGCCCAGACCGAGACCATGGATTACGTATACCGCTGCTTCCAGAATGCCGAAAACGCGCCGCTTCCTGAGAGCCCTGCGGCACAGCGGGCACTTTCGTCGTTCTTATCCGAGCTTTCCTGCCGCAACAAGGAGGATGCATCTCCCAACGGCTGTATGCCCATGCCGTTTAACTGGGTACGCGAACAGCTTTCCGGCAACACCTATTCTTTTGCCGAAAACAAAGCGGGCATATTCCCATTTGTGCTGCAAAGCATCCACAACAACTTCCCGGCGGGCATTTCTTCCGTTTCCTTCCGCACCGCGGAGGACGGGGCTATGGCGCTTTCCATAAAAGAGGGGAATGAAACGTATACCATAGAAACAAAGGATGATCAGTTGACCCACGCCACGGTACGGATTGGAGAAGAGGAGCATCCCGTGGGCGTTTCCGCCCGCTGCGGCATGTTATCTAACGGCGAGGCGCAATTGCGGTTATACCTCTACTTCCTTCACACGCCCTGCACCCGGGTGGTCACGTTCGTGCTCAAAGAGGATGCGCTGCATATGACACTGGATGAAAACCCGACGGTGCAGAAGGCCGCAGTCATGCTGATGACGCTTGTCCAGCTTGCGTACAGTGAATTTGGCAGCATGCTGAATTTGTTGCGTCGCGGCCGGGTACAAAGCCATCTGTTTTCCTTTGGGACTTCAACCATCACGGGCAAGCGCCTGATTGAGCCTGTGGCATAAAGGGGGGTATGCGAATGAATAAGCGACTTTACAGATCCACCACCAACAAAATGATATGCGGCGTATGCGGCGGCGTATCGGAGTACCTTGAAGTGGATGTTTCCATTGTGCGTATTGTATGGGGCGTACTCGCGTTCACGGGCTTTGGGCTTGCGGCATATGTGATTGCCGCTCTTGTCATGCCGGTGCAGTAATATTGGGCCTTGAACAAAGCTCCAGCGCGTTACTTTCCGCCGCGGGAAAATGCTCCGCTATGGCCCGCGCCTTCTTTCAATAATACCTATGACCATAAAAATCCCCGTTTTCCCGCGGGAAAATTGACAGCGTACGAATTTGTGGTATAATAGCGCCTATGGACAGGAGTATGGAAATGGAAGATTCACCCGACCCAGCGCGATATATGGTTTCCTTGTTGTTATAGCGGGGAGTACACACGCAGGCTATACGGTATTTGTCATGCCGTAGGATGCCTCGCCGTGTGTTTTTTTATGGATGTTTGGGGCAATTTACTCGTGTGTGAACTTAAGGAGGTTTCTAAACCGTGAACGATGGCAGTTTGCTGGGGCAAATTTTATTGCAATTGGCATTGATACTGATCAATGCAATATTTGCCTGCGCGGAAATCGCTATCATTTCAATCAACGACGCCAAGCTCAATAAGCTGACGGCGGCGGGAAACAAAAAAGCCAT
>JAEYSE010000004.1 GCA_023435025.1 Bacillota bacterium | reverse complement strand
TCCGGCAGGTCAGAGTATCACTCGCTCGTTCTTACCTATAAAAGTAAACTTATATACATAGAAGCCGCAATTGCCACTTCCGCGCTTTGGCGTTTCCGTAAAAGACTTTACGATACCTTCCACATCTTCAGAATCTGTGATTTCGATCTGTTCGCATTCAACCCCGTTTGAAGTATAGCAATTCCATTCCACAAGAATTCTTTCAGTAAAAGAAAGGTCAAGAGGATGCTAACAGGCCGAGAGAACCAAAGTTGAAATCATGCATATGATTTCGGCTGCCTCCAGGCATGACTGTAGAGAGATAACCTAAACCATATAATGGTATTTGCAAATGAGTAGGTATATTATTCACCATTTTCATTTGTATTTAATAGTATAGTATATATTTGGAAGTGAAGGAGGTGATTTTATGCCAAGGTTCTTCCCGTTTTTTGGTTTCCCTCGCTTCTTCAGAAATACCGATTTCCGCCGTCGTCGTCGTCGCCGTCGCCGTCGTATGACCGGACGCCGTCGCTTTCGTACGTAATGGCTGAGACTCATTAGTACTGCCATGCTCGGCAGATTCGGATAGATGGAACAGAATCACCTCTTCGCACTGACCCCAACAGCGGTTGGGGTCTTTGTGTTCCATCCGACAGGCATCACTGGTGACAAAGGTGGGACTGGTGAAAATGGTTGCGGGCTAGAGTGGAATGCTGGGCGGTTTCTGCTGCGGAGTAAGCCGTATCATGTTCCACGAGAGCGGCGGCAGAACCAAGCTGAGCGTGCCATCCGCATGGAATGTCGCGTTGAGCGGGCGGGGATAAATCGGCGCGAACTCGGCCGTGTTACTATCTTTTGGCCCATACCCGTACATGGAAATAGCGGAGCAATTAGAAAAGGGCGGGAAGCCTTCTGTTGTTATTGCGCAGGGTATCGCGCACTCAAGGCTTCGGTTAACGACGAATAGTGAAAGCGCGCCGTCCTTCCCCAATACCGTTGCGCAGTCGAGCATGGGGATATGCGCACCCGCAGCGCAGGAATATTCCGGCCCGGTGATATCGGTTTGTAATGCAATCCCCCGGCCAAAGCGCGATGCGTACAGGAAAGGATAATAGGTGGTTTGTACCCATGCTTTGCCCGCCGGTTCCGTCATGATAGGGGCAATCGTGTTCACGAGCTGCGCAAGACAGGCAATTTTGACGGTATCCGCGTTGTTGATCAACGTATTCATCATACAGCCTGTCAGCAGCGCGTCGGCCATATCGTATCGCTCCTCCTCAATCGGCCTTGCAACCGTCCATTTCGGCGGCTCTATACCGGTTTGTTGGAAATGATACCATACGTTCCACTCGTCGAAGGAAAGGTAAATATCATGGTTGCCGCCCTGTTCCTGCTTTGCCTCGCGGCAAATGGCGGAAACCTCCTGAATGAAGCGATGCATCGTGATACTGTTCGCGAGGAAGGACGGCAGGTCACCATCGTTATTCTGGTAATACTGATGCAGGGAAAGATAATTGATATGCCGATAGCAGTGGCGGAGCACCGTGCGCTCCCATTCCCCAAACGTCGGCATGTCGCGATAGGAACTTCCGCAGGCGACAAGCTCAATGCTGGGATCAAGCCACTTCATCATCTTGGCTGTCTCACAGGCGATGCGGCCATATTCCTCGGCAGCCTTGGCACAGATCTGCCACGGGCCGTCCATCTCGTTGCCAAGACACCAGAGCTGGACTCCGTAAGGTGCAGAATGACCGTTTTTTCTGCGAAGCTCCGCATAATGCGTGGGAAGAGCACCGTTTACATATTCAAGAAAGTCCACCGCGTCCTGCGGGGTTCCAGTACCCAGGTTCACACCCAGCATGGCCGAAACGCTCAAGCGCTCGCAATATTGAAGGAACTCGTCCGTGCCTACGCTGTTAGGCTCAATGGCAAACCACGCAAGATCCGGGCGGGCAGGCCTGCTTTCGCGCGGACCTATGCCATCCTCCCAACGATAACCGGAAAGGAAATTCCCCCCCGGATAACGGATGTGGGAGAGATTGAGCGGGCGTATCAAATCCATGACGTCCTGCCGGAAGCCATGCTCATCCGCCGTGGGATGATCAGGCTCGTAGATACCCGTATAGACAGCACGCCCCATATGCTCGATAAATGAACTGTAAAGTCGGTCGTCTATGGCGGCAATCTCGGCATCCTTACGAATATGCAGCGCTGCGTTTATTGAGGACATTGCCTGCCTCCCGTTGATTCGCGTTCAATGATTGCACACTCGAGCAGCAGCTCATGGGAAGCGGGGGGATTTCCGGAGAGAACGTCAAACAAAATCCGCGCGGCATGCTGGCCGATTTCAAACAGAGGCAGGGCTACGGTAGATAGCGCCGGGCGGCAGACCGAGGCGATCTCCCTGTTATCAAACCCGATCAGCCGGATGTCCCGGCCCACCTCTATGCCGTTTGCGTTGCAGTAATCAAGGACGCCCGTCGCCATAATATCGTTATGCGCAAATATTGCCGTTGCGCCTTCGCGGATCAACTGCCCCGGAAGGTTATACCCGCAGTCCCGCCCCCAGTCGCCCGTTACGGTGAGTCTTGGGTTATATGGAACATTGTGCTGAAACAACGCTTCCTGATGTCCGCGCGTGCGGTTGAACGCATGGATGCTGTCTGAAGGGCCTGCGATCATGCCGATGCTGCGCTCCCCAGACAGGATGAGCACTTTCGTGGCTTCAAACGCTGCTTTTTCATCATCATATAGTACGGATGGAATGTTTGCATCTTTACTCGTGCAGTAAGCGCACACGAACTTGGGTTCCTTATGCTCGCTCAGTGGAACAACCACATGGCTGTGGCAGCCGATATAGATAATGCCGTCCACCTGCTTGGAGAGCATATCGTCCACGGTCGCATGGACGAGTGCGGCACTTTTGGCAGGGTCCTGCGGCCCGTTCCCGTACCGCTTGAAGAACCTGAGGTTGCCCAGAATATAGTGATAACCGGTTTCCTCGCATGCAGCAGCTATGCCATCCACGATTTCAGGCGCGTTGAACACCGTTAAATCCTCGGTGATGATGCCGATGGTGCGGCTTTGTCCGCTTTTTAGAAAACGGGCATTTAAATTAGGCCTGTAATTGAGCGCCTTTGCTACGGCAAGCACTTCTTCACGGGTGCGCGCATTTACACCGCGCTTCCCGTTGAGTACCTTGCTGACGGTGGCAATGGATACATTGGCCTTTTCAGAAATTTCACGGATGGTCGCCATGCTTGTCCCCACCTTGATAGAACTTATCTACATGTTAAACGTTATCCATATAAATAGCAAGCATTTTGTCGCCTCGATTCTCGGAACTATCGCCGCAGCGTACCCGCGGTATTTAAAAAAACTTAAAATTTGGTATTTACAATCTTATGCAACCTGTATTATAGTAATAACGCAAGATAAACGTTTACCATTCTAGAGCAAGATCGGTCAGAAAAAGCACGAATATTCGCCAATAAAATAAAACGTTTAGCATGTGAGGCGGTCTATGAAAAATACAATTCACGCGCCAAAACTGAACCAGATACGTATTACGGACCCGCTGTTCGGCAGCTTTGCAGCGCTGGTGTCGGAGCAGATCATTCCCTACCAGTGGGAAGCGCTCAACGGCCGCATTCCAGATGCAGAAAAATCCCACTGCATCGAAAACTTCCGCATTGCAGCCGGCGAAGCGCAGGGGAGGCATCAGGGCATTGTATTCACCGATACGGACGCTTACAAGTGGCTCGAGGCGGTCGCATACTGCATCGAAAACGGAAGCGGCGCCGCGTTTGAGACAATCGCCGATGAACTGATTGCGCTGATCGGGCGCGCACAGCAGCCCGACGGATACCTGAACACATATTACAGCATCAACCATCCTAATGAAAGATGGACCAACCTAGCCGAGGGACACGAACTTTATAGCGCGGGCCACCTGATAGAGGCCGCAGTCGCCTACTATCGGGCAACGGGTAAGGATACGCTTTTGCATATTGCTTGCCGGTTTGCCGATTTGATCGATGGGGTGTTCGGGCCGGAAGAAGGAAAGTGCAAAGGATACCCGGGGCATCAGGAGATCGAGCATGCGCTGATGAAGCTTTATGGCGTCACGGGAGAAAAGAGGTATCGCAACCTCGCCGCGCATTTTATCGCAATCCGTGGACAAAAATCGAATTATCTTATGGAAGAGCGAAGCCGGCGCAAGGGAGACTGGATTTTCCCGGAGCTGCAGGACTATAGCGCCATATACGCGCAGTCGCATCTTCCCCCCAAAGAGCAGACAACGGCGGAGGGCCACGCCGTGCGCGCACTGTACATGTACAGCGCGATGGCGGATATTGCCCGCGAATGTGGCGACGAAGCGCTCAAAAACGCCTGCCGGACGCTTTGGGAAAACATTACTACACGGCGCATGTATGTGACGGGCGGCATTGGTTCCTCCGGCTATCTCGAACGCTTCACGGTCGATTACGACCTGCCTAACGACAGAATGTATTGCGAAACCTGCGCTTCCGTTGCCCTGATGATGTTTGGGCAGAGAATGGCCGCCCTTACCAAAAATGCCCGGTATTATGATACGGTGGAACGTGCGTTGTGTAACACCGTCCTCTCCGGCATCTCCATATCCGGAAACCGCTATTTTTACGTCAATCCGCTTGAGGTATGGCCAGCCAACTGCCTTCCCTCAACTTCCCTGGCGCATGTGAAGGCAGAACGACAGCCCTGGTTTATATGCGCGTGCTGCCCGCCCAATGCCGCTCGCACGCTTGCCTCGCTGGGGCAGTATGTCTACGCGGAGGATGATAAATCCATTTATATCAATCAGTTCATTTCCTCAACGCTCCGCACCAGCATACAGGGCGTCGCAATAGACCTTTCTATGGAATCCGATTACATGCAGAGCGGATGCGTCCGCATCCGTGTGACTTCCGGCGCGGATAAGCCATTCACCATCCGGGTGCGCATCCCGGAATACTATAAGAATCCTGAGATTTATTTGAATGGTGGGCGAATTACGCCTGTTATTGAAAACGGCTACGCGGTGCTTGCCGTATCCCGCGAGGGAGAGCAATTATTTGAATTGCACGGCGATGTCCGTCCAGTATTTGTGGCGGCAAATAGAAACGTGCGCGCCGACGCAGGGCGTGTTTCACTGGCGATGGGGCCGTATGTATACTGCCTTGAGCAAATCGATAACGGCGATAATCTCGCCTGCGTGTACGCCGACGCCACGCAAACTGTAACCGCCGACGCCACGCAGGAGGGCTTGCCTGGGCAGTTGCCGCGGCTTCGCTTTAGCGGGCTGCGACTGACACGATCTCTTGCAAAGGAAGATGCGCTCTACGGTGAACCGCAGTTCGAAAAGTCGGCCGCACGGCTGACAGCGGTACCCTACTGTTTATGGGGCAATCGGGAACCGGGCGAGATGCTCGTGTGGATGAAGGCGCTCATTTAGATTATACCAGCAGCAGGAAGTTGCTGTATAAAATAAAATCATTAAAGGAAGGAAAGTAAAATGAAGAAACTGCTCGCACTACTGCTCTGCGCCTTAATGGTTTTCGGACTAGCGGCGTGCGCCGCGAATGAAAAGCCTGCTGCCGGATCTGAAACGAAAACCGAGGCGCCGGACGCCGCTAAGCCGCCGGCTGCCGCGCCTGCCGAAAAGGTTCAGATCACCTATTCCTATTGGGGCCTGCCGGATGAAGCAGCATCGGTTCAGGCCGTTGTAGACCGCTTCAACGCTTCGCAGGATCGCATTGAGGTTACCGTTATGTCGATCCCGAACGAAGAGTACACCACCAAGCTCAACACCATGGCGACCGCCAATGAATTGCCCGACTGCGGTATCATGAACGAGAACGGTGTGCTTGACTTTGCGCAAAAGGGCCTGCTTGCGGATATATCGGGCATGTATGCGGGTGCCGAATCCGCGCCGATGGACAGCATTACCTTCAAGAGCGAAGGGAAACCCGTAGCATTCTCAGCCGCGAACGAAATCCTTCTGCTCTATTACAACAAAGACATGTTCGACAAAGCGGGTATTGCGTATCCTTCCGCCTCCAAGCCCATGTCCTGGGATGAATTCAGGGAGACTGCGAAGCTGCTTACCCTAGACGCCAACGGAAACAATGCCGCTTCGCCAAACTTTGACGCGAACAACATCGTGCAGTACGGATGCGTTGTTGATAACTGGACCTGGCAGCTTGAAGTTTGGGCGTTGTCCAATGGTGGGCGCTGGTACAGCGAGGACGGGAAGACCTGCACAATCAACGATCCCGCTGTGATCGAATCCCTTCAGAAGGTTGCCGATCTGTACTTGGTAGACCACGTCATGCCCTACAACGCGGGCCTTGAGGACAACGGCATTGTGCGTTCCATCGTGGCGGGCAATGTTGCTATGGCGACCGGCGGCACATGGAACGTGGGCACCTGCCTTGCAACAGCCAGGGACGAGGAAGGCCTCAACTATGGCGTAGCGCGCCTGCCCTACATGAAGAACGAGGTTACCATCTGCACCGCCGGGCCGCAGGTCGTATTCAGCCAGAGCATACATCCTGCCGAAGCGATGGAGTTCATCCGGTGGTATATGCAGGAAGAGAACAGCTGGGATAGCCTGATCGCCACCGGCATCTGGATGCCCATGCTTGAAAAGTACTATACCGACGAGGCGCTGACGCATAAGTGGGTTGACAACCCCAATTTCCCGGACTACGATTCTTATAAGGCCGCAGTCGTTGACTATGCGCTCGAAAAGGCGCAATCCACCTGCTGGTACTATGTACCGCACACCAATGAGTTTAATGCTTATCTCCGTTCCGCTCTCGGTCCCGTCTGGACAGGCGAAGAGACCGCCGAGAAGGCCATCACTGACGCATACGCAGCTCTGAACGATATCTTCCACGGCAACTGATCCCTTACACTCGCATTGGGCACGTCCGCTGCTTCGGCGACGGACGCGCCCGATTCTAACGGATTCGAGGTGTTCGCTTTGCAAAATCGGCCTTCAACCAAGAACAAAGCTATAAAATTGGAACGCAGGACCGCTTATATCCTGCTGATTCCTTCGTTCATTGGCCTTGTATTTATTACGTATGTTCCGCTCTGTGCCGTTTTCGGGCTGAGCCTGTTCAAATGGGAAGGTGTAGGTACGCCTGATTGGGTCGGCTTGGCCAACTACATTCGTTTGTTTACAAAGGATCCATATTTTATTGACTCCATCCGTGCGACTGTGCTTTACGCTGTTCTCGCGGTTATCGGCGGCATGGTATGGTCGCTTGCGATTGCCCTTTTACTTAACCGGAAAATTCCCGCCCGCGGCTTTTTCCGCGCGGTGTTCTATTTGCCATATGTACTGCCCGCCATGGCTGTGTACTTGGGCTGGAGCTGGCTGTACGAAACCAATTTCGGCCTGTTCAACTATATTCTCAGCCAATTCGGAATCAGCAAGGTAATGTTCACTGGCGGGTCAAAGGAGGTTCTGCCCTCGCTGGCCGCAATCGCCGTCTGGCTGAGCGGCAACCTGATCGTTATTTTCCTTGCGGGCCTTCAGAACGTTCCGCGTGTATACCACGAGGCCGCCGAAATCGATGGAGCAAACAGTTGGAAGCGTTTCTGGCATGTGACGATTCCCAGCATGTCGCCTATTATCTTTTATAATTTGCTTATGAGCCTTATCACCAACATGCAGGTTGTGACGCCCGCGCTGGCATTGACCAACGGCGGGCCCGGAAATTCGTCCTGTTTTATGTCGTACCTGATGTATCTGTACGCATTCCGCAGCGGAAAGCTCAGCTATGCCTGCTCGATTTCATTTATCTTCTTCCTCATAATCGGCCTGTTTACTCTTATCCTGTTCGCCACAAGCAAAAGCTGGATCCATTATGAGGGAGGTGATGATGCATGAGGACTCGCTCAATCAAAAGCCGAAAGCGGCAGGAAAAAATCGGAGACGGACTTTCCCTGCTTGCCATAATCGTGCTTTCCGCCCTCGTGATGTTGCCAATCTGGTGGATTTTCCGCTCGTCCCTTATGAACAATGCGGAACTATTCCATTGGCCGCCGTCGTTTTTCCCGAGCCATTGGCTGTTTTCCAATTATATTAGGACGCTCGATTACTTCCCGTTTTGGACGTACCTGAAAAACACGATGACGATCATCGTTCCATCCGTTATAGGCGGAACGGTAACGGCTACCATGGCAGGATACGCATTTGCCTGGCTGCGCTTCAGGGGCAAAAAATTCATATTCTCTCTATGTGTGGGTTCCATGCTGCTGCCCACCATGGTTACGCTCATCCCCCTTTATATCATGTGGAGCCAGGGGTTGGGTTTGAGCGATACTTATTGGCCGCTCGTCCTGCCGTATTTTTGCGGAGGCGGCGCATTCAACATTTTCCTCATCCGCCAGTTCGTGCGCACAATTCCACGTGAGCTTGGCGAAGCCGCGACCATTGACGGCGCAAGTCACTTCCGTATTTTGACAAGCATTATAGTACCCGCCATC
Source organism: Bacillota bacterium (assembly GCA_023435025.1). GTDB lineage: Bacteria > Bacillota > Clostridia > Christensenellales > CAG-138 > JAEYLA01. Next base: position 4,562 of record JAEYSE010000004.1, on the reverse strand, counting down.
AAGCCCGCAATGATTGTCGTGGCGTTGCTGCTGTTTATCACAATCTGGAATGATTTGTTGCAGCAGACGATTTATATCAACACCTCGGAAAATTTCACGATCGCGATCGGGCTTTCCCAGTTCAAAGGTTCGCTGAAATCCGACTGGTCGGCCATTATGTGCGCCACCTGCATGTCCTTCCTGCCCGGCATCTTCTTTTATCTGGTCGGGCAGAAGTACTTTGTAGAGGGCATCGTCATGACGGGTATGAAAAACTAAGGCGCGGCAAGCAGGGTGGGGAATATGAGCTGGTTATCTGGCAAACGTCATGCTCCGCCAAAGGAGGATGCGCTCCCGCCGCCCCAAAGCGGTATCGGGCAGTATTTCTATGTGCTGAAAACGCACTTTTGGAAGTTTGTGAAATTGAGCCTGCTGCTTGTAGCATTCTCTATCCCGGTTATTACGTTACCCGCGGCTCTTTGCGGCGTGAACCGCGTCTGTATCCGGCTCATCCGGGATGGAAATTGCTTTTTATGGGACGACTTCTGGGGGGAGTTTCGCAGCAGCCTTCTAAAAAGCGTTTCCTTCGGTTTTCTGTTTGGGACAGGGTTTGCGGCGAGTTATTACCTCCTTAGCCTCGGCATTTCAAATGGGCAAAGTATTTATGGCGTATTGTTTCTGTCACTTGGCATTTGCGCTCTGATTATCTCGGCGCTGCTGGGCAGTTGGACGTTTGTATTAACCGCCATGCTCCCACTTAAGAGCGCGGATATCCTGAAAAATGCCCGGGCGTTAGCGGGGCTTGAAGGAAAGCGAAATCTCGTCATTCTTGGTATTTTGGCTGCAAGCAGCGCCTTCACGCTTTTGTTGTTTCCGATATCCCTGGCACCGGCATTGTTTTTTCTTCCTTCCGCAGCCCAGTTCTCCTTGTGTTTTATCGTAAATTCTGCGGTACAGGAACGCATTATCGCCCCATTTGAAGCTTCGAACCGAGCAAAGTCATAGGTATTGAACCAATGTGAAGCCATCCTCCTGGGGTGGAACCGGTAGGAAGTAAACCGTCCTGATCATTGGCCGCATCAACCTTGGTCGGGGTGGTTGCGTATAAAAAAGCATTCGATTTGTTGTTTGAACGGGGGAGACGAGATGAAGCAGTATCAATTTTGGTTTGTGGTGGGTTCACAGCATTTATACGGGCCGGAAGTGCTCCAAACAGTTGCACAGCGCGCAGGGGAGATGGCGGAATGGGTCACAAATCAAATTCAAGCTCCCTGCACGCTTCTTTACAAGGCAACGGTAAAATCGCCTGAAGAGGTCACTTCCGTTATCAAGCAAGCAAATTTCGACGGCTCTTGCCTTGGCATCGTAACATGGTGCCATACTTTTTCACCAAGCAAGATGTGGATCAACGGTCTATCTCTTCTGCAAAAGCCTTTGTGCCACTTTGCAACGCAATACAACCGCAACATACCGAATGATGAGATTGACATGGACTTCATGAACCTGAACCAGGCGGCCCATGGCGACCGCGAGCACGGGTTCATTGAGACGCGCATGCGCATGCCGCGCAAGGTCATCATGGGCTACTGGCAGGATGAAGCCCCGCTCGAGGAGCTTGGGAAGTGGATGCGCAGCGCCGTCGGAGTTCACGAAAGCAGGCAGCTCAAGGTAGTCCGCTTCGGCGACAACATGCGGCAGGTCGCCGTTACCGAGGGGGATAAGGTCGAGGCGCAGCTCAAGCTCGGCTGGCAGGTCAACACATGGGCGGTGGGGCAGCTGGTAAGGGAGATCAACACCGTTGCCGGTTCGGAAATTGACGCGCTTATGGAGGAATACCGGGCCCGGTATGATTTTCATACGGATAACCTTGCCGCTGTATGCTACCAGGCCAGAATGGAAATCGCCATTCTGCGTATTCTTGACCGGGAAGGCGCAAAAGCATTCTCCAATACTTTTGAAGATCTTTACGGCATGGAGCAGCTTCCCGGACTTGCCACGCAGCGTATCATGGAGAAGGGGTATGGTTATGGCGGGGAGGGCGACTGGAAAGTATCCGCAATGACCCGTATCATTAAAAAAATGTGCGAGGGCATGGGCGGAGGCAGCGCTTTCATGGAGGATTATACCTACAACCTCGCAAAGAATGCCGAATATTCGCTTGGCGCTCATATGCTGGAGGTCTGCCCGTCGCTTTCGGCCGAAAGGCCGCGCATCGAAGTGCACCCGCTGGGCATTGGAGGAAAGGGGGATCCCGCGCGGCTTGTGTTCGAGGGCAAAGCCGGTGCGGGTACCGTGACCTCGCTGATCGATATTGGCGGTAGGCTACGGCTGATCGTGCAGGATATCGAGGCGTTCAAGCCGGTCATTGATATGCCCAACCTGCCTGTGGCACGGGTGATGTGGAGAGCCCTGCCGGACATTCGTACCAGCACGAAGCTATGGATTTTGGCCGGCGGCGCGCATCATACGGTCCTCTCCTACGATGCGACGCCCCAAATGCTTGAGGACTGGGCGGATATGATGGGTATTGAATACGTTCACATCGGCAGCAATACCAACGCTGAGCTGTTTCGGCAGCAGTTGTTCCTTTCGGATATGGCGTGGAAGCTGAGGTAAGCTGCTATCTCGGTGCAAGCAAGATGTTATTAATATTTCTGTATTTTGCCTTAGATCAGGGATTGTGTGCCGCCGCGTTTTGAAAAAGCAAGTTTTCTCAACAGAGGCATTGCATTCAAATTCCCGTTATAGTAAAATAGCATTTGTGACCCGCCGAAGTGATGGAATGGCAGACGTGACGGACTCAAAATCCGTTGGTAGCGATACCGTGTGGGTTCGAGTCCCACCTTCGGCACCAATAGAAAAACCACCCATACGGGTGGTTTTTTTATTGGTCTGTTATATAATCGCCCCAAAAAGCGAAAAAAGCCGCACGGCGGCTTTTTAATGGATTTTATTTTAAGACGCAAAAGACTATGAGAGATTACATACGCCCATCACACAGAGATAATGGTTGGCTTCCCGCAACACATGATCGGCAAGCAAAGGAACAATGATCGACTGAATCTTGCAGTTCAACAGACCTTCTGTCCCTGCCGTCTTGAACTCTCTTAAGCGCTTTGTCGCCGCGATACTTTCATTTGTTACCGGCCCAATATCCTGTGCCTGCTGGGTGGCACGCCTGGACTCTGCCGTTAGTTGGTCAAACTCCGTGCCAAACATTCTTGCCGTATCGATGAGCTGTTCTTCTGTGGGGTCAAGTAGCCCCGCAATAAATTTGGCATGTTCGGCCATCTGGCGGTTCCAGAACGCTTCCTGGTTGATTAAATCCTCCGGGCGCATGATATTCATGCCATTGACCAGAGCCGCCAGCATATTCATGAAAAGTCTTGCCTCTCTGAGAATATGTTCAATGAGAAGCGGATAGTTCAGTGTGAACATTTTGCATGCGCGTACATTCATAAGCAGCCTGTCTTTGAAATCCGCCAAGGCCGCAGTCGCACGGTATGCCCTGCGGTTGAGCGTATCTACCGCTTCCCGCATGCCTGCCGATGGCGCAGACCCGTCGTTTGCCATAAGCTGTGATTCCTCGCGGGTGAGACGGGTGTTCGTAGGAACGCCGGTATAGAAATTCGTAAGATTTTCTGGGGGTATTGTATATGGTGTAACGAACTGCTGGGATTGAATTGCCTGCGCGCTTGCATTCCCATCGGCCAGGTCGGTTGCTTCAGTAAGAAGCCTCTCAAAAATCATCCGAAATTCGTTTGCTTCGTCAGCCATGTTCTTGTCTCTGGGGGTAAAACCAAGCATTAAAAACAGGGAATGTTCCTTCATAATTCGGAGGAAAAACAGATTAAGGTCAATGGACATTGTGACATATTCGTTCGGTGTGAGCACGTCCTCAGCCCCTTTCAATTGATTGTTTCAAATTTATTCAGAAACTTTAGATTTAGCACCCGATGGTTACTTGATAGTAAATTTGTGGAATACGAAGACGTGGGGTACGGGTAATCTATTGTGTTTCATTGCTTGCATCATATATAATTATGCTATTTAAAGCATATTTTCCCAAACAGGAGGAATGAAATATGTCACGACTGAATGCTCTGTTGGCTTCTATCCTTGTCCTGCTTCTGTGCGCGGGTTGCTCCATTCAAGACGCAAAAGGTGGTAGTGATGCAAGCAGCATAAATGACGTAAGCGCCGGAAGCAGCGCTGTCTACCTGACCAACTGCCGGGTGATAGACGGCACGGGCGCAGCGCCTGTTGATAACGCTGTCGTTGTATTTGAAGAAGGCATCATTATGGCAATTGGAGCCAGTGATTCCATTGCCATACCCAAGGGAGCCAAAGTGATAGACCTTAGCGGCGCTACAGTCATGCCGGGGTTCATCAACGCCCATGTGCACGATGCATACAATGAGGAAAATCTTGAAACCTGGCTCAGGGCAGGAGTTACGACAGTGCGCGACGAATCGCCCCGGGTAGTTGATTTTTTAGCCCAGAGGGACCGGTTAAAAGAAGAGCTGGCGCATGCAAGAATAGTATCCGCCACGCCAATTCTTACCGTACCGGATGGCTACGGC
>JAEYSE010000105.1 GCA_023435025.1 Bacillota bacterium | reverse complement strand
TCCCGCAACGCGGGCCACCGCCAGCACATCGCCTTTTTTCAGGCCGTTATCCAATATCTTTTGGAGCGTCTCCGGGGCCATGGTCAGCACCGCCTCCGCCACGGCGGTTCGCCTTGTGACGCCTTTTCCACCGACATCGACCATATGCGCCTCGCCCTGTGCGTTCAGATGTGTAAACTCCATAGCGCCTCCGCTTAAAAGACGAACTTTTCTTCAGTATAGCATGGTTCGAGCCGTTGCCATACCGTTATTTCCAATTATATATAACGGTGTGAAAAGGTGCAATAAAAAAGCCGCCCCGAGGGGCGACATAGACCTCTTTTCCGGGGGCCTATACATAGTTCACAAAGGTCATGCGTTACGGAAGCCGCTGCCTTGGTTCCTTTGTCACTGGGCTTTTGCCTCGCTGCTTTACTGGCAACGCTCGGCTTCGCCCTCCAAGCCCCCGCGCGTAATTAAGGAAGGGGTGTGGGAAAACGCAGTTTTCCCACAATAAAAAATAACCGTCGGCGCTGAAAGCACCGATACCTTACAACTCTAAGCAGGTTTATTGATACTCCGAGCCATCCGGCAAGATGCTATTTATGCCTCTACAATCACCTGGCAGGAGCGCATGACGTCGAGCGCCTTCTCGTGCATTTCCGGCGTGGTACCCGCGCAGCAGGAAGCATCCACAAAAACTGGCGTCTCGGGCAGACTGGCCTTTATCAAAAGTGCATTTGATACCACGCAGATGTCCGTGCAGATGCCGCACAGGTGTACCTCGTCGTATTCCCCCGCCTCCACGTGCTTAGAAAGAGCCACGCTCGCAAAGCGGTCCTTCCAGAAAGGCATGTACGCTTTTTCCGCAAGCGCCCGGGATATGGCGGGAGGGAAATCCCATCCTTCTGTGTTCAGAACACAATGGGCCACGGGCAGCAGCTTCCCCTCCTGCGTGTTGGAGTAGGAAGCGTCATGCGTGTCCTTGGTGGCGGCCACATCCCCGTCAAACGTCCTGATTTTTTCCGCCACGCGCTCCACAATGGCCTGCGCTTCCGGCGACCCGAGCGACCCCGTAATAAAATCGTTCTGCATATCGATTACGATCAGTATCTTCCTCATGCCCCTTCTCCTTCACCTTATGAAGTATGCCGTCAGCCAATCAGGTATCCTGTCATGGAAAGCGAGCCCAGCACGCGGGATTCATTAAACACCTTAACCAGTTCGCCTTCTTGCGCCGCGCCCAGTACATACAAAAGCGGATAATAATGTTCCGGTGTGTGGAACGCATGACTTGCGGAGGTTCCCGCCCTTTCATACGAGATGGCGTCATCGTGCCGCCAATCCGTCACGGCGCGTTTGATATACAGGTCGAATTCGTCCGCCCAGGGATAGCCGCTCTCTTGCATGTTCCAGTTGACTCGCGCAAGGTTGTGCACCACGTTGCCCGTGCCAAATAGCAGCACGCCTTCTTCACGGAGCGGGGCAAGCGCGCGCCCCAATTGATAATGCGCTTCGGGTCCCGCGTCCCGGTCTATGCTCAACTGCACCACAGGGATATCCGCCTCCGGATACATGTGCACAAGCACAGACCATGTACCATGGTCGATTCCCCAGCCGTTGTCGATCACCACCTGTTTGGGCAGCAAGGAAGCGGCGTCCCGCGCAAGCGCCGGGTTGCCATTCGGGCGGTACTTCACCTCATACAGCGCTTTGGGGAAGCCGTACATATCATAGATCGTTTCCGGCTTTTCATGGTCCGTAGTCCGCGTTCCCCGCGTATACCAATGCGCGGATACGGAAAGTATGGCCTTGGGCCGTGGCATCAGCGCCGCGATCTCCCGCCAGCTTCTTGTAAATGCGTTATCTTCGATTGCGTTCATCGGGGAACCGTGCCCCGCGAATAAAACCGGCATCCTCCGCTTATTGTCCTGCATTGTACGCCTCCCCCTCTTTTTTCTGCTCTGGGGGCAGCGTCACGGTAAACGCCGCGCCCTTGCCCCGCTCGCTTTTTACCTCAATGGTCCCATGATGCAGTTCCACAATGGCCCTGGCTATCGCCAACCCCACGCCTATGCCGCCCGTGCGGCTGCTGCGCGAGGCGTCCGCCCTATAAAAGCGCTCGAATATATATGGAAGGTCCATCTCTCCAATGCCTTCCCCGGTATCCTCAACCGCAAAAAACGCTTGGCCCGAAGGCATGGCCCCGGCGCGTATGGTGACCGACCGGCCGCCCGGCGTATACTTGATACTGTTTGATAACAGGTTTACAATCACCTGAAACAGTTTGTCCTCATCCGCCTCTATGACAACCGGCTCGCCCGTAACCTCTACGCTGAGACCTTTTTCCTCTATGGCACGCCCGAAATTCGTTACGGCCCTTTTTGCCAGGGCATATAAATCCACATTGGAAAGCTCCAGGCGTTCCATGTGGCTTTCGAGCCGTGCGAGCTTTTCGAGCTCCTTCACCAGCCTTCCTAAGCGCATGACTTCCTCATGGCAGCTTTCCATCCGCCTTTGATCGGGCTGCCATACACCGTCAATGAGCGCCTCGAGGTTGCCCTGGAGCGCGGTCAGCGGCGTGCGAAGCTCATGCGCAATGTCCTGCGTGAGCCTGCGCCGGAGCATTTCCTGCTCTTCCAAAGTGCCTGAAAGCATATTGAGGGATTGCACCAGTTCATGTAATTCCCGCGTATCCGCTCGGACACCAATTTTATCCTGATAATTCCCCCGCGCGATTCTCATGGCGGCGTGAGTGGCATGCGATATGGGCTTACTTAAGCGCCGCGCCATGAAGGAACCGAGCACGCCCGCCAGCAGCAGGGATAGTAGCCCAATCACGATGAGCGCGCGGTTAAGGGTATTGATAAACACCGTGTCGCTGTCCGTCAGGTAATACGGGCCATAGTACCCGATGGCCACGCTCCCCGCGTTGCCGCTTTCCACGGCAAGCGGGTATTCCTTTTCTTCGTATGCGCCCTGGAAGTTGGGGTACCGGCTCTGCATGCTCTCCGCCATGCTCATAAGCATCTGGTTGCACAGACCGTTGTTGTGCGTCATTGCGTTCCAGAGCGTACTTCCCTGTGCGTCCCTCACGCGCAGTATCATACCCTGCTCCAGCGCGCGCATGCCGAGACTTTCCAGCGTTGATACGGAAAAGCCGCCGTTCTTGTATTGCCGCTGCAGTTCTTCTACAACGGACTGGTTGCGCGCTTCCTGCGCGCGCATGACATACTGTACGAACGCGTCCCGCAAAAACAGGTTGGAAAAAAGGCTGACCAATGCAACAAGTATAAGCGCCATCAGCGCGTAGGAGCGGGAAAGGCGCATGCCCAGCGTTTGCTTTTTCAATCGGCCCTCCTATTCCCCGCCGAACGCATACCCTATGCCGTGAATGGTTTTCAGGCAGGATGAATTCCGGGATTGCTCCCCCAACTTATGGCGGATATTTTTAATGTGCGTATCAATCACGCGGTCATATCCTTCGTAATCGTCCTCCATAGCGACGGCGATGAGTTCCTCCCGCGTGAACGTCTTGGTCGGGTGCTTGGCCATGGTAAAGAGTATGTTGAATTCCGTGGGCGTCAGCGGCACGCGCTCGCCGTGCTTTCTTACCTCATGCCTCGCGCCGTCGATCACCAGCTCTCCATCGCCAAAGCACAACACACGATAAAGCGCCTCGTCAGGCGCGGCGCGCCGTAATACTGCCTCCACCCGCGCCATCAACTGGCGGGGGCTAAAGGGCTTCATTACATAATCGTCCGCGCCAAGCTGGAGGCCGCCTATAATATCCCGCTCGTCGGCCTTCGCGGTGAGCATGATGACGGGAGTGCGCGCGCGTTTGCGGATGGCGGCGCAAACAGCCTCACCGCTCTTCCCGGGCAGCATCAGGTCGAGTATGACAAGATCAGGCGCGTGAAGCTCAAAGAGCCTCAGCGCCTCCTCTCCGTCAAATGCCGCAAGCACCGCGTAGCCCGCGTTTTTTAAATATGCCCCAACTATGTCGACGATCTTTTCTTCATCGTCCACAACGAGCACGGTCTTCAATGCGTTCTCCTTTTTGCCGCTTATGGATAAATGGGGGAAGCGGCTGTCCCTGCGTTTATCATACGCTATTTCCAGTTTTCAAACAATGCCGAGGCGTCGTCCAAATAGCCTGAGCTGATCACAATGCTGCCATCCTGTTCGGCGCGGTCTTCCTCCGTAATGGGAACGGGGTTGCAACCGCCGCGGGTCACGGCGATATCGTCAAAGCCGAAGGTATTGCCGCAGTTCTGGCAGACAAGCGAATTCCCTTCTACTTTATAATACCCGTTGCCGGAGCTGTAACAAACCTGGCAGGTGTTGAACGCCGTGCGGATGGAGCCGTCCGACGCGGTAAGGGCGATAATCTCCATATCCTCGCCGTTCGCGTTGTAGGAGAAAAACCGCGGTTTGTCCGTCAGATCGGATACGGGGATTACAAGGCCGTCTCCTGAAGTCTCTGCCGCAGCGGTCTCTCCTGCAGGCTTGGGCTGCACAACCGGGTTTCCTTCTGCCTTTAAGGCGCATCCTGCGAACAGAACCAGAGCAAAAAGCACCGACACGGCGATAGTAAAATAGCGTTTGATATTCCGCATGATCGTTCCTCCCTGTTGAATGGCGCTATACTTGGCGCCGATCTATGGGTATGTTATCAGCGCGATGTGTGGAAATTATGAAGGGCTCTATCACGAGGCGCTTTTAGGACAAATGTATCCTCTCTCGCTTGCAAAGAATTGTGTTTCACCTTTGCGCATGCTATACTCATGCACGATGAGGAGGGAGCAAAATGCGCAACGCGAATTTCTACATGATATCCTTTTCCTCCACGCATCACGCGCTGCAGGCGGAACAGCATTTAAAAGCCTTGTTGCCCGTGTGCACAATGCCCACGCTGCGGGCGGTATCAAGCAGCTGCGGCATTTCCCTGCGCGTTGAAGAAAACGAGCGCGGGGCATTGAAGGCCGCTTTACTTGAGGGCCTTCCCGTACCGCGTGATTGCTTCCGTGTTTTCTATGTAAAGGACTCGCTCCCTGAGGAGATTTCCCCGCAGGAGTTGTAACGCAATATCAGATTAGAGGAAAATATGCTGCATTCTTTTTCACGGACGGAGCTGCTGCTGGGCAAGGCGGCAATGGATCAATTATCAAACGCGCATGTCGCGGTGTTTGGCATCGGCGGCGTGGGCGCGTTTGCTGCGGAGGCGTTAGCAAGAAGCGGCGTGGGCACGATTTCGCTGTTTGACGACGATTGCGTATGCCTCACCAACATCAACCGACAACTGATCGCTTTGCGAAGCACGGTGGGCAAAAAGAAGGTGGAGGTCATGCGCGCGCGCATACTCGACATCAACCCCAAATGTCAGGTGGAAGCCAACGAATGCTTTTACGGCAAGGAGAATGCAGACGAGTACGATTTTACCCGCTATACATATATCATAGACGCCATCGATACCGTCTCCTCCAAGCTGCTGCTCGTGGAGCGGGCGTATGCCGCGAACGTACCTATCATCAGTTCCATGGGTGCCGGCAACAAGCTCGACCCCACGCGCTTTGAGGTGGCGGATATCTACAAGACGTCGGTATGCCCGCTGGCGCGCGTCATGCGCAGGGAGCTCCGAGCGCGCAACATCCCCGGGCTCAAGGTGGTATATTCCAAAGAAGAGGCGCTTACCCCCATAGAGGATGAAAGTAGCAGCTGCAAGACGCACTGCATCTGCCCGCCGGATACCAAACGCAAATGTACCATCCGTAGACAGGTGCCCGGCAGCGTAGCGTTTGTGCCATCCGTAGCGGGGTTGATTTTAGCAGGAGAGGTCATCAAGGACATCGCCGAAAAGGCATAGGGGGATACATGCAGATACGTGACGTGCGCGAAGACGATCTTGCCGCCTTACAGGCCATGATGAACCATTACCGGCAGAACACGCATTACAGTTGGGACAAGCGGCTATTGACCGACGAGCAGATGCGTGCCTGGTTCCTTGACCATAGCACGCCCCCTTACGCGGCGCTGGTCGCCGAGGAGGACGGCATCCTTTTAGGATATGCCTCCCTTTCCGTTTTTCGCCCGCATACCGGCTACCGTTACACCGCAGAAAACAGCGTATATGCCGCCCCCGGCCGGGAAGGACAGGGCGCGGGGGGAAGGCTGCTTCAGGCACTGCTGGAGCGGGCGAAGGCCAACGGGCTCAGCGTGGTGACTGCGTGGATTGACGGCGAAAACAAGCGTTCCATCGCGTTTCATGAGCGGCACGGCTTTATACTGGTGGGCACCATGCGGGGTGTGGGCACGTTGAGCGAGCGGCGTCGAGACGTCGTCATTTTGCAGTACGACATTTCCCAGGAAAACTGATGAAATAGCGCGCCGAATGAATCAGCTTTATCCGGTGTACATCGCTGTAATTAATTGCTATAATACCGGTATGAAATCAGGATGATTCCTGACGAGTTTTGGAGGAAAAGCGAAGTCCCATGCAAAAACGAGTAGCAGCCATACACGACATCTCCTGCTTCGGCAAATGTTCCTTAACCGTGGCGCTTCCCATACTCTCCGCCGCAGGCATTGAAACAAGCGTCATCCCCACCGCAGTGCTGTCTACGCATACCGGCGGCTTCACGGGGTTTACCTACCACGACCTGACGGAGGATATTCTTCCCGTCGTTTCCCACTGGCAGACGCTGCCCATCCGGTTCGACGCGCTCTATACAGGATTTTTGGGCTCGTTTCAACAAATTGACCTGATGATTGAAGTCTTCCGCCGCCTGAAAGGAAAGGATACTCTGGTATTGGTGGACCCTGTCATGGCGGATCACGGCGAGCTTTATAAAATATTCCCGCAAAACTTTCCGCAAGGCATGAGAAAGCTGTGCGCCGTGGCGGACTGCATCGTGCCCAACATGACGGAGGCCTCGCTGCTGCTGGGAGAACCTTATTTTGAGGGCCCGTATACGAAAGACCACGTGGAAAGCATTGTTAAGCGGCTTGCGGCTTTGGGGCCGGAGCGCATTGTGCTCACCGGCGTCTATTTTGAAGAAAGCCGCTTGGGCGCAGCAACATACGACGCTCATACCGAGAAACTGGACTTCCTGTTCGGCGAGCGGATAGAGGGCATGTACCACGGCACGGGAGACGTGTTTGCGAGTGCGCTGTTAAGCGGCCTGCTGCACGACATGCCGCTGTCTGACGCCACTCAGCTCGCGGTGGATTTCACGGTGGGAAGCATTGCGCGCACCAAGGCCGCAAAAACGGACGTCCGGTTCGGCGTGAATTTTGAGGAAGGAATTCCGATGCTTGTTGACAGGCTCGGGCTGAAATAAAAGTATTCCATTTTTACAGAAAGGAATTATGAACCATGTCTTACGTCCCCACCATGGAACAAGCGGAAGCGCTGCTAAACCAGTACAACAAAGACCCGTTCCATCTGCAGCATGCCGCTATCGTCTCAGGCGTCATGCGTTATTTCGCACGCGAATACGACCCGGAGCGTGAGGAGTACTGGGCGGTTGTGGGCCTGCTGCACGATCTAGATTTTGGCCTTTATCCGGATCAGCACTGCATCAAGAGCCAGGAGATCATGCGGGAACATGATATCGACGAAGGTATCGTCCGCGCCACGGCCAGCCACGGCTACGCAATCACCGTGGATATCAAGCCCGAGCATATCATGGAAAAGATACTCTACGCGACGGACGAGCTTACGGGGCTCATCGGCGCTGCAGCCCTGATGCGGCCAAGTAAAAGCGTATCCGATATGGAATTAAAGTCCGTCAAAAAAAAGTTCAAGACGCCTGCATTTGCGGCGGGCTGCTCACGCGAGGTCATCGCCCAGGGCGCCGACATGCTGGGCTGGGAGCTTGATACGCTGTTGGAGCGCACGCTTGCCGCAATGCAAAGCCTGGTGGGTACGCTGCCCGTTTAAGGAATAACTGTAAAAAAGCAAAACCCCTTCTCACTGCATACTTTGCAATGAGGAGGGGTTTTTATGTTGTGCCAGTGTTCGGGCTCGGAGCTTGCGCTCCTTGCCACCTTCATCGCAATCCAGATGGCCAGCTGCCTGCCGCAAGAGGAAATCGACTTGGTTGCTGCTTTATATACGTCCATAGGCGATCAGCTTGTGCTCATTTCGGCCGCAGGCTCCGGCAAAGACGCTACCAGTTCGTGATCCAGGAAACGCCCACGGTACCCGCGCCGAGATGGATGCCCAATACCGGCCCCAGCTTTGCAACCTGCACAGGCGCTTCCGGAAAGCGCCTTAGCGCGGCCTGATAGAGCGGCTCCACACTTTCCCGTTCCCCCAAATGGTGGACGACGATTTCTTTGGCGTTCTGTGGCACGCGGCTTATTAAAGCTTTCACGCGTTCCGCAGTGCCGCGCGCCGTACCGCGCGCCACAATCGTGCCCTTGATGCACATGAGCACAGGACGGATGTTCAATACCGTGCCCACGGACTGGGGCACCACGCCAAGCCTGCCGCTTCTGCGCAACGCCGCCATATCGTTGACGGAGAACACGATGCCCGTTTTATCCCGAAGGGCCTCAAGCTTTTCCGCCGTTTCCTGCAGGGAGCCGCCCGCATCGATCAGATCTCGGGCGGCCTTTGCAAGCAGCCACAACCCACCCGAGGTGGAAAGCGAGTCCACCACCGCGATATGTGCACGATCCACCTCCCGCGCCGCGATACAAGCGCTTGAATAGGTGCCGCTTAACCTGGAGGAAATGACAATGCACAATACCTCCATGTCTCTTTGGCGCAGCTCCTCAAACGTCTGCACAAATGCGGAAACCGGAGGCTGCGATGTCTTGCATACTTCCGGCTCGCGGAAGATACGGGCTTCAAAATCGCCGTTTTCATCGGCAAAGCCTTCGAGGTATGTCCTGCCGTTGACGCTATAATGATCGGATACGATGGATACCCCCAGACGTTCGGCCTCCTCCCTTGTGATGGAGATGGTACTGTCTGTTACGATGGCGATCATGCTCCGCTTCCCCCTATGCTTCGAAATCTTGCGTATCGTGCCTTAGCTAATTGCTCCCCATCCTTTGTTTTAAGCGAACAAAAGGTATCATACAGCGCCGTCTTCAGTTCGTCAAACATCATTTCCCCTTCGGACACGATGCGTTCGATGACGCGCAGCTCGTATAAATCCACTGCCGTCAGCTTCAGGCTTTCTGCGGCTTCTTTTGTTTTACCCGGGTCTTTCCAGAGTATGCTTGCGCAGCCTTCGGGCGTAATGACGGAATACACGGCGTTTTGCAGCATCCACACCTCATTGGCGACTGCAAGCGCCAAAGCCCCGCCGCTTCCGCCTTCGCCGATCAGCACGGAAAGTACGGGCACCTTAAGCCACATCATCTCCATGAGGTTTTCGGCGATGGCCTGCCCCTGCCCGCGCTCCTCCGCCTCTATGCCGCAGTATGCGCCCGCGGTATCCACAAAGCAAAGTATGGGACGGTTGAACTTTTCCGCAAGCTTCATTTGTCTGAGCGCCTTGCGATACCCTTCCGGGTGGGCCGAACCGAAATTGCGGGAAAGCTTCTCCTTGGTGTCATGCCCCTTCTCCAAGGCAATGACGGTAACGGGTAAATCATTCAGGTAGCCAATACCAGAAACGATTGCGCGATCGTCCCCAAAGCGCCTGTCCCCGTGCAGTTCCACAAAACCGTCTATCACGGCGTTAATAAAATCCAATCCCGTGGGCCTGCCGTTGGCGCGGGCCGTTTGCAGCTTTTCAAACGCGCTCATATCACAGCCTCCTTTTGGTGGAGCCTGAGAAGATGCAAAAGCGTCTGTCTTAGTTCTTTGCGCTCCACAATGCCGTCTACGAAGCCCTTTTCCAGCAAAAACTCCGCGCGCTGGAAGCCTTCGGGCAGCTTTTGACGGATGGTTTGCTCAATGACGCGCGGCCCCGCAAAGCCGATGAGCGCCCTGGGCTCTGAAAGTATGATATCCGCCTGCATGGCAAAGCTCGCGGTCACGCCGCCGGTCGTGGGATCGGTCAACACGCAGATATAGAGGTTGCCGCCGTCGCTGTGCAGCTTTACCGCCCCGCTCGTCTTGGCCATCTGCATCAATGAGAGGATGCCTTCCTGCATGCGCGCGCCGCCGGAAACCGTAAAGCCTATGACCGGCAAGCCTTTTTGTGTTGCAAGTTCAAACAAAAGCGCGACCTTCTCCCCCAGCGCCGTACCCATGGAGCCGAGCATGAAGCCGGGTTCCATGACGAACAGCGCTACAGGAAGCCCTCCGATACGCGCGGTGCCGCAGATGACAGCCTCCTCTTCCCCGCTTTCCTCCCTGGCTTTCTTGAGTTTCTCCTCGTAGCCGGGAAAATGCAGCGGGTCGCTCGCAACAAGGCCCGTAAACGCTTCTTCAAACGTATTCGGGTCACACAGTAACCCTATGCGCTCCCGCGCGCACAACCGGGAATACGCGCCGCAGCGTGGGCAGACCTTATGGTTATTGTATAATTCGCTTTGAAACAGCGTGGCGTTGCAGCAGCCGCATTTGACGCATAGTTCGTCGGGGATGGCGGGCTTTTTTGCTTCCTGCACGCGTTCGCCGGTTTCAAGCGGATTCTTGGGTTTCTTAAACAAATCTTTTTTGAGCATGCGCTACCCCCTGTTCGCCATAAAGTCGGTGGTGTAGATGCCCGTCTGGAAACGCTCGTCAAGCAATATCTCCATCTGCAACTCGCTGTTATGGAAAACGCCCTCAATCACAAGCTCGCACAGGGCGGCCTGCATCTTGCGGATGGCCTCCTCACGCGTCTTGGCGTGGACAATCAGCTTGGCGATCATGCTGTCGTAATACGGCGGCACCACATAATCCTGATAGAGCGCCGTATCAAAGCGCACCCAGGGACCGCCGGGTATGTGTAAAAGCGTTACCTTGCCGCAGCTGGGCCTAAAATTGTGCATGGGGTCCTCCGCGTTGATGCGGCACTCGATTGCACAGCCCGAAAGCCTGATATCCGCCTGCGTAAACTGCAGCGGCAGCCCCGCCGCCACGCGGATTTGCCATTTGACAAGGTCGATGCCCGTGACCATTTCCGTGACCGGATGCTCCACCTGAAGGCGGGTATTCATTTCCATAAAATAATAATTGCCGTCCCGGTCAAGGAGGTATTCGATTGTCCCGGCATTTTCATACCCTGCCGACTTTGCCGCACGTACGGAGGTTTCCATCATTTTGGCGCGAAGGGTCGCATCCACCGCAGGAGAAGGGCTTTCTTCTATGAGCTTTTGGTTCTTTCTTTGCACGGAGCATTCCCGCTCACCTAAGGCTACAGCGTTGCCGTGCTTGTCGCAGATCAATTGCATTTCCACATGCTTGACGGGAAACAGGAATTTCTCCAAATACACAGCCCCATCCCCGAACGCGCTTTCCGCTTCCTGTGACGCGGCGTAGAATTCCTTTTCGAACTGCTCCT
This sequence comes from Bacillota bacterium, assembly GCA_023435025.1. Lineage (GTDB taxonomy): Bacteria > Bacillota > Clostridia > Christensenellales > CAG-138 > JAEYLA01. The sequence goes on along the minus strand of JAEYSE010000105.1, from coordinate 707 downwards.
TTTTCTCCACCAGCCGGATTCCCCGCCCGCCGCCACCTGCGCGCGCTTTGATCAAAAGCGGGTAGCCGATGCGCTCCGCTTCCTTGTGCGCTTCCTCCAATGAACCGAGCACGCTGCTTCCGGGAATGACGGGCACGCCGGCCGAAATCATGGTCTGCCGTGCGGCGTTCTTATCCCCCATTTTCGAAATGACTTCAGCGGAAGGGCCGATAAACGCGATGCCGCAGGAAGCGCAAAGCTCCGCAAACCGCGCGTTTTCGGAGAGCAGACCATAGCCGGGATGTATGGCCTCCGCCCCCGTGACGACGGCTGCAGAGAGTATGGCGGACATGTTCAGATAGCTGTCCTTTGCGCGCGGCGCGCCGATGCAGATGCTTTCATCCGCAAGGTTGACATGCAGCGCATCCCGGTCAGCCTCCGAAAACACGGCGACGGTGGAAATGCCCATTTCCTTGCAGGCGCGGATGATGCGCACGGCAATCTCCCCGCGGTTGGCAATCAATATTTTTGTAAACACGCCTTCACTCTCCTTGCTTTTCCAGCATAAAGGAGAACTCCGCGCTCACCGCGACCTCGCCCCCAACATAGCCTGTGGCCTCCGCAAAAAAGAAGGGCGCTTTTTCCTTAACGAGTATGCTTTCGATCTCAATGGTATCCCCCGGCAGCACCTTGCGCTTAAAGCGCACGCGATTGAGGCCCGTAAAATA